>CAMWLH010000074.1 GCA_947175045.1 uncultured Clostridia bacterium
GGATATAGCGCCTTGGCTATTTGCTCCGCTGTCAACAAAATCGCCCCATTCAATTTTGCCCTCGCTGTTGATGTGGAATGCAAGCGTTTGTCCTTTGGGTGCAAGAGAACTTTTCGTGTGCGCAATCACGGACTGTTTCACATCTTTGGGGTGCTGCATTACAGTCAGGACGCTCCGCGCGGCGGCAACTTGATCCATACTTCCGAGCAGCGCGTTGATGTCCGAATATGCTTGATTTTTCCCCTTATGCCCGATTAAAACAATAGCGCAATTGTTGTCCTCGGCAATGCGACCGAGCTGTGCAAAAATAGGGCGCATCTCATTTGCCTTGTTCATATCCACATTCGCGCCGAGATACGCCTGTATCGGGTCGAGGATAAGCAGCTTTGCGCCGATTTCCATTACATTCAACTCCACGCGCTCATCAATCATTGTGATTGTGTTGATACGCTCGTTGATAGTATGTATTCTTGAACAGTCCGCGCCCGCCGTCAGCAGACGGGGCTTTATTGTATCACCAAGTCCGTCCTCTGCGGTGTTGTAGATGATGTTGATAGGTTCGCGCGGAGCGGTATCGCCGGGGAGAGTTTCCCCGCGCGACAGCGCCGCTGCGATGTTCAATGCAAGCATCGTTTTCCCCTCGCCCGAATTACCTTGCATTATGGTTATTTTTCCAAGGGGTATGTACGGATACCACAGCCAATTAACGGGTGTGACCTCAATATCCGTATCAAAATTCAAAATTTCCTTTTCCGTTATTCATCTTCTCCTTTCATTCCGTATAGCGTAGTGGTTATAAGTTTTATTATTTCGAGCAATTCATCAGACGGCTCTTTTTCTTTCAGTTCTGTGAGAACGCTTTCAAGCTGTACTTTCAGAGACTTGTAAACCCGCGGATTAGGCTGAACCATTACCGCGCTGTCCGTGAGCTTTTTAATAATGTAGTCCTGTTTGGTAAGCCCCGACAGTTTGACCTTTGTATCAAGCAGATTGCTTTCCTCGGATGACATTCTGAAAGAGATTATCTTTCCGCGAAACCGTCCTTTGTTGTCTAAGTTTTTAGCCGACATCATTCATCTTCCTTTCTAATTTCATTTAACTTGTCTGCCATTTCGATTTGGCGGCTTGGGAACAGATGTGCATATGTGAGTGTGATCTATTGCGTTTCGTGACCTACACGCTCACCGATAGCGAGCGGAGTAAATCCCATATCAATCAGCAATGAAATGTGGCTGTGCCGCAGATCATGGGTGCGTATCTTCTGTACTCCCGCAGCTTCAGCACCGCTCTTAATTGTTTTATTTAGTGAACTTTTGGAAAGCGTTGAGAAAATTCTTTCGTCATCATCGGGCTTATAAAGACTTTTGATGTAGTCGGAAATTTCCTCGCATAGAAAGTCGGGAACATTTATCACACGCTTGCTTTTTTCGGTTTTGGGCGAGGTGATAACGTCACGTCCTTTGAGCCGTTGGTATGATTCATCAATGCGAAGTGTTTTCTTTTCGTAATTGAAATCGCTCGGTGTAAGCGCAAGCAGTTCACCGACGCGAATACCGCACCAATACAAAATCTCGAAAGCGTAATAATATATCGGCTTGTCCATCATAACCTCCGCGAATTTGAGGTACTCGGTTTTAGTCCAGAACTTCATTTCCGCGTGACGTTTCGCGCCCATGCTCCCCGCAATGAACGCGGGATTTTGTTTCAGTCCGTAAAAACGAACGGCGTGATTAAATAAAGTGGAAAGCTGATTATGTATCGTCCTCAAATATGTATCGGAGTAGCCCTCTTTTCGTATTTGGTTTTGCCAATCAATGACCTTTTTGGCGGTAATATCACACAACCGCGTTTCTCCCAAAGTCGGCAGGATATGCTTGTTAATGATATTCTCTTTGGTTATCCAAGTGTTTTCTTTCAGCTTGGGAAAGATGTCCTTTTTGTACAGCTCGACAAAGCTGTTGACGGTCATTTCGGGATTTGCGGAATCTTGTAAGAGAAACTCGCGCTCCCACTCCAACGCGTCACGCTTTGTTTCAAAGCCCCGCTTGACTTTCTTCTTTTTCACGCCTTTCCAATCGGTGTACCAACAGGAAATGTACCATTTTCCCGTTGTTTCGTCTTTATACGCAGGCACATTCATCACCCTCCATTCCGTAAAATTTTTCCTCAAAGTAACGGCGGCTCACCTTACCCGCTATGGTAAAGTAGCCTTTCGTGCGCAGTTCCTCATTCAATTTTTTGATGAGCTTGTACGCATAGGGTTTGGAAACGCCGAGCATTTCCGCAGCTTCCTCCGCTGTGATAAAAATATTCTTTCTCAATATGCAAAACCTCCTTGACATTTTATACAAACTATGGTATAATGATTATCAGAAAAAGCCACTTAGCGTTTTCTGTATTTTTATTATAACTCACTATAGTGCATTTGTCAAGCGCAAAATATAAATTTATAGTGCATTGTGCGATTTTTGTGAAATATTACTATATTAAGGAGCGTGTTTTTGTGTTTTATGAACAATTTTTAAAGATATGCAGTGAAAAGGGGGTAAAGCCTACTCCTGTTTTAAAGCAGATTGGGCTTAGCACGGGCAATTTGAAAAAATGGGAAAGCGGTTCTACGGTGAGCGCAGACACGCTTGAAAAACTCGCTGCATACTTCGGCGTTCCCGTTGATTATTTTTTTCAGAACGATGAAAGCTATACCAATGTCGAGATTACAGATAACGCCAACGCTATATCCAAGGTATATTATATAATGAAGTCTAATCCGGAAATAATTTGCAGTATCCTCAACGGCAGCACGTTGAGCTCGGCTGATATGTATAGGATCGCAAATTATATGGGGTGCAAGGTGGCATATCTCAATCCCAATATAGATGAAACTACGCTCATGGGAGAACCTGATGCGGCACAGGCGGCAAATCATCTCACCGAGAACGAGCAGTTGCTTGACATTTTAGGACGGGCGGCTTCTAACAAATCCTATCGCTGTTTGCAAGTTCAAATCTCTCGAATAGTTGTTTCCAACCTTGAAAAGTTGGGTGTTACCTTAAAGGAAACGTTGGAGCTTAACCTTGCCGAAAAGAAAACACGCGATCTGTTTGACCGCTCCAAAGAGCCAACCGAGATCGCGCCGTTTAACTGCTCGGATATTTTCAGGATAGCTAATGGGTTTAAGGCAAGTTTGACTTATTTGTTTACGGGAAGAGATTGAAAGCGATATCAATGATGATTGATTATTTGGAGGTCAAAATGAACACAATTTTAATTCAAGATACATTGTGCTACTTAAATGATGTTAATTCGCGAATTTTAAATACACCTACGATATTGTTAGATTGCGGAGAGGCAAATCTATTTGCTCAAAAATTAGAAACGGTTTCTCGTAATATAGAAAAGGAACTACCTTACTTCAGCAATCGTATTAACTTTTTGCGAAGTATTCTGTTTGTTAATAATCGCGGTTATTGTGGAATAAATCCATTTGTGTTTGGACAAGTCTATGAGATATTTGCTGCTCTTAATAACATTAATAATAGTAATATTGATCGTTGGAGTTTAATTCATCCCAGAATTTCAAATGCGGCGAAATCTCTTTATTTGGACGGGCATTATGCAAATGCTGCCGAGGATGCTTTCATTGCAATAAACGAAAGAGTAAAAGGGCTGTTTCAGATTATTCGTCCAAGCGATAAGGTTCCGGACGGCGATACTGCAATGACAACCGTGTTTTCAACTAACAACCCTTTAATAGAATTTTGTGACACCTCTTCGGAAACTGGAAAGAATATTCAAAAAGGGTTTATGCAAATGCTGTCGGGTTCTATGTCCGCACTAAGGAATCCCAAAGCACACGCTAATATAAAGCTATCGGCAGATGACGCTATGAGGCAGTTGATGTTTGCAAGTATGCTTATGTTCAAAATTGATGAGGCTGTTGCATACTCAAACATTCAAGAAAAATAAGTAGACTCATCCTTGATAGTCTTTTTTCTCTGATACCGTTTTGATACCGAAAATTTGAAAACCGTAGAGAATATGAATATCACAAAAATAAAAACCGCATTACAGTGCGTTTTTTTCCATTTGAGAGAATGGGATTATAGTTGAATTTGAGGAGTGGGAATGACTTCTGAATCCCCGCGAATCCGCTCTACAAAATACCTGATGAACTTCTGAGTCTCCGATTGAGTACAAAATCCCAAAATGACAATCCCCCTAAAGCCTTTCCCTGACCGAGTTTGCGGCTGATACCAATTGATACTGTGGCAACATTTGACTGCAAATTGGCTGCAACAAGCACCGCAAGTGCGCTGTTGGTGCGGCTTCGGGCTGTGGGATTTTTCCTTTAACGGATTTCGATTTCGCCGTGTACACGGCGAGATCTTTATTGATAAGAGAAAACTTCGTTGTTTTTCTTCAAGCAGAATATTCAATGAACTGCTATTGATACGAATATTGCATCTCAAAATGTAGCTCTAAGAAACGGTATGACAATAACCGATACATGGACAAAGCATTACCGAGATATAGATATGCGCATTATCGTTATGTCATAAATAGCTAACCATTTAAAGATGCATTGGAGGAATTTGCGTTATGAAAAGTGATATATTGAGATTAGATGAGAGATCAGCAGATGATTTTTGGCGATTAAGGATAGCTCTGTTTGAGGAATTGGGTGAAGTCAACAAAAACGATGATATTGCCAAACTGAAAGCAGCAACAAAGCAATATTTTTTATCGCATATAAATAATGATTTGATTTGTTGGGGAATATTTCAAAATGAAAAACTTGTTTCCATAGGTTCTTTATGTCTGTTTACTCGTATTCCGTATAAAGAAAATTTAAGCGGAGCAGAGGGATATATATTAAATATATACACTTCTCCAAAATTCAGAGAGTGCGGATTTGCAAATAAAATTTTAGATAATATTATTGAATACAGTCAAAAAAATAACATAAAAAGGTTATGGCTCAACAGCAGTGAGAAAGGAAAAAAAATATATTTTAAACGAGGATTTGTCGAAAAAGAAAATGAAATGGAGCTTTTTTTATAACGACAGCTTACCTCGCCGTGTACACGGCGAGGTAAAGTCATTTAAGTGGAAGTGAATGGCTGAAAAGAAAAATCAATCGGGCGACATATCGCGTGCCACTCGGTATCTGTTCGGAATGATGTGGAAATCCCCTTATATGCACCGATAAACTTTGTGAAAATAAGGCACACCATTTTAAATCTAAACAGCCAAAACAGCAAAAATTACCTCTTGACATGTTCATTAAAATGTGATATAATGAACAAAGAGGATGTTCATACGACTGAACCATTGTGAACAAAAGAGGTGCCAAGATGGATAAAATGTATCTGTGTATTGATTTAAAGAGCTTTTATGCTTCTGTGGAGTGCGTTAAGCGAGGACTTGACCCATTTAAAACCCTTTTGGTGGTAGCCGATCCTTCGCGCGGCTCGGGAGGCATATGTCTTGCCGCGTCCCCCGCGATAAAGGCTATGGGAGTGCCAAACCGCTGTCGGCTGTTTGAAATTCCCGCGGGACTGAAATATATTATTGCCAAACCCCGAATGAAGCTATACATGGAAATATCCGCTGAGATTTACGATATATATCTAAGATATATCGACAGCGAGGATATCCATATTTATTCAATAGACGAGTGCTTTATAGACGTCACGCCCTACCTTAAAGCCTATCATAAGACCGCAAGAGAGATGGCGGTCATGCTGACGGACGCGGTCTATCGGGAAACCGGCATATGCGCCGCGGCGGGCGTGGGAACAAATCTGTTTCTTGCCAAGGTCGCGCTGGATATCACCGCGAAGCACTCCCCCGACCACATAGGCTGTCTTGACGAAGAGGAATTTTGCCGCACGATATGGCACCACACTCCTCTGACCGACATATGGAACATCGGGCGCGGAACGGCAAAGCGGCTTAAGCAGATGGGCGCGGTCGATCTCTGCGATGTGGCTCACATGGACGAAAAGCAGCTTTTCAGGGAGTTCGGCGTAAACGCCAGATATCTTATCGACCACGCTCACGGTACAGAACCCTGCACGATAGCCGATATACACAACTATAAAAGCAAGTCCCGCTCACTTTCCTCAAGTCAGATATTGTTTGAGAACTATGCCTATGAGGACGCGCTGACGGTAATAAAAGAGATGGCAGACGCGTTGGTGACCGAGATGTCGGAATCCGGGCTTTGCGCAGGCTCTGTTTCGCTGGGGATAGGCTATGCCGACGACAGCATACCCTCAACCGGCGGCACAAAAAAGCTGAACGGTCCCGCAAGCTCCCTGTCGGCGATAATGCCGGCATTTGAGGAGCTCTGCTCGGATTCCTACGGCGCTGCCTGCGCAGGCTCTCAGCGTGTAAACGGTAAATTCTTCGACCGCAGCGCTCTTCCGCTTATACGGCGGCTGTCAGTCGGGCTGGGAGAGCTTGAAGCCGCGGGAGCCGTTCAGCAAGACCTGTTCAGCGATCACGATAAAGAGATCAAGGAGCAAAATCTTCGGCGCTCCATCAGCCTTATACGGGAGCGCTATGGGAAAAACGCTCTTATAAAGGGAATAAGCCTTACCGAAAAAGCGACCGCCATAGAGCGCAACGCGCTTATCGGCGGTCATAACGCGGAATGAACGAGGAGCATGATAATGAAAAAACAAAACAAAAGTCCGCCGTTATGCGCGGCGGACAACTAAAGCTGAAATTTACTTCTTCTTTGACTTTGAGGTCTTGGAAGCAGGCTTTGCAGCGGGTTTACCTGTGGGCTTTGCCGCTGCTTTTGCTGTGGGAGCAGCCTTAGGCTTATCCTCCTTAGCCTTCTTATCGGGAACGAGCACCTCAAGCGCCTTAAACTTAGCAACGTCTCCGCCGCTTACCTTTACATAGCCCTCTGCGAGCGCCTTGTCAAAGGACATTTCGCCGCTGAACAGCTTATCTACCGTCTCTGCGGAGGCCTCAACAGCGCAGTTGTTGTCATTATAGGGGTAAGGCTCTACAAGTATCTTACCCTCTCTTACCGCCACATACATATCCTCGGGATTCTCGGACAGCAGAGAGACCGATACAGCCACAAGATCCTCAAACTTCTCGGCTTTTGCGGCGCTGCCCTTAAGATAACCTTTAACCTTTGCGGAAAGCTCGACGTTATTCATAATTATCCTCCTAAACTGACAAAGAGAAAAACTCCTCTGTCAAAAAAAATTTTATTTCATAAAAGCAAATCTAACACTGCCCGAACCTGTTATGTGTGCCGCGAAAATTCCGCTTTACCGCAGGCTTGCAAAATCTGCCATTACAACTTTATCCTTATTATACCATTTCTCCTTGCTTTTTGCAATAGTCAATATTTATAAAATTACATTAAAAATACAGTGTTTTTCAGAAAAAAAGCTATATTGACCAATACTTGTCCAACGATTCGCGTTGATTCCCCAAAATACTATTTAACCTACCACCTATTCACCTATTCACGGTTACGGTCCTACATACGCGGGAGCATTCCGCGGGAAGCCGACTTAGGCAGATCCAGCTTAGGTGTGGGCATAAGAAGTTCCAGACGTACCCTGTCGCGGTGCTCGGGCTTTACCATATAATATACATAGCTTTCCACAACATTTGCGGAGTGGAGCACTCTGCCCTCTATCTTAAAGTTGCAGAAGCCCATATCCATATATTTCGTATAGATATCCTCGCGCTTGACGAACGTGCAGTAATCCTGTATCTGATAAAAATTATAACCCGTGTTGGGGCAGCTGAAATCAATGGCCTTCTGCATAGCGTCGTTACTGAATCTTGCGGTGGAAGCAGCCTGGCGGCAACTCTCGCGCTGAGCCTCGCCGAGAGCGACATAGTGCTCTCCCCTGCGCTTGCAGTGGGGAGTACAGTAGGGACACACAAGTATCTCGCAGCGTTCGCGGAGCTCACGGGGAATTTTATCCAGCTTTTCAAAATCATTGTTCCAGTTGTAATCGAGAACAACCAACTTGTAACCCTTTTCAAACTCCCTCATCAGCGCGTCATAATCCTCGATCTGCTTTACGGTTGAGGATATCAGCGGGTACTTCGGGTATTTCTCGCGTATATATTTCTCTAAAAAAGGAACGTTGACTATGATCTCATTCAGACCGTTCTCCGCCAATTTGGTGATACGGTTGCAGAAAGGATCTTTAAGGTCCTTTTCCGTCAGCGTTGGATTGGTAAAGGTATAACGTATGGGAACATTCCTTTCGTTAAACGCCTTTATCACCGCCTGTATAAAATCATAGGATACGTTTCCTCCGAGCGCCCGCCCGCCGTTCCACAGTCCCGGCGGGAAGCAGCCGAAGCAGGAAGCTATCTCCACTCCGTCATAAAAATACTCGGGGTGCTCCTTGATTTTGTCTATTAAAGTAAGATTAATGTCGGTATGCTTAAAAAAATCCGGGATATGAAAC
>CAMWLH010000075.1 GCA_947175045.1 uncultured Clostridia bacterium
GTATTATTATATATGATAGGATAAAATTCGAGCATCACATTAAGCGGGAGCGGATTTCCGACACCGATGCCGCAATGATATCCCAATATACCAATACACAGGACAGGAAGTATGAAATATGCCAAAAAAGACAGATATCAATAAGATAATGATAATAGGCTCAGGTCCTATAATCATAGGACAGGCGTGCGAGTTCGACTATTCGGGGACGCAGGCGTGTAAGGCGCTGAAAAAGCTGGGTTATGAGATAGTTCTGGTGAACTCCAACCCCGCTACCATCATGACCGACCCCGACGTGGCGGACATAACCTATATCGAGCCGCTGAATGTTGCGCGGCTCACCCAGATAATCGAAAAAGAGCGCCCCGACGCGCTGCTGCCGAACCTCGGCGGACAGAGCGGTCTGAACCTCTGCTCGGAGCTTGCCGAAGCGGGAGTTCTTGAAAAATACGGAGTTAAGGTCATCGGTGTTCAGGTGGAGGCTATCGAGCGCGGCGAGGACCGCATAGAGTTCAAGCACACCATGGAGAAGCTCGGTATAGAAATGCCGCGCAGCGAGGTAGCCTACTCGGTGGATGAGGCTCTTGCCATCGCCGATAAGCTGCATTATCCGGTGGTTCTCCGCCCCGCCTACACCATGGGCGGCGCGGGCGGCGGTCTGGTCTACAACGTTGACGAGCTGAAGATCGTCTGCGCGAGAGGACTTCAGGCATCCCTTGTGGGTCAGGTACTGGTCGAGGAATCTATCGCGGGGTGGGAGGAGCTTGAGCTCGAGGTAGTACGCGACGCGGATAACAATGTCATTACCGTCTGCTTTATAGAAAATATCGACCCGATAGGCGTTCATACGGGCGACAGCTTCTGCTCCGCGCCTATGCTTACCATCAGCGAGGACGTGCAGAAAAAATTGCAGGAATATTCTTACAGCATTGTAAAGGCTATCGAGGTCATCGGCGGCTGCAACTGCCAGTTCGCGCATGACCCTGTTTCGGGCAGGATAGTCGTTATCGAGATCAACCCTCGCACCTCGCGCTCCTCGGCGCTGGCTTCAAAGGCTACGGGATTTCCCATCGCGCTGGTTTCCGCAATGCTCGCCTGCGGGCTTACCCTTAAGGAGATACCCTGCGGGAAATACGGTACTTTGGACAAGTATGTTCCCGATGGGGATTATGTGGTAATCAAGTTTGCGCGTTGGGCATTTGAGAAATTCAAGGGATCGTCGGACAAGCTGGGTACGCAGATGCGCGCCGTCGGCGAAGTAATGTCCATCGGCAAGACCTACAAGGAAGCGTTCCAGAAAGCTATACGCTCCCTTGAAACAGGTCGCTACGGTCTGGGCTACGCCAAAAATTTTCACGAGCTCAGCAAGGAGGAGCTGCTCTCAAAGCTCACTTACCCCTCCTCCGAGCGGCAGTTTATCATTTATGAAGCTCTGCGCAAGGGCGCGACAACAGACGAAATTTATAACCTCACCAAGATAAAGCATTGGTTCCTTGAGCAGATGCAGGAGCTTATCAAAGAGGAGGAAACTCTCGCGGCTGCAAAGGGCGCCGTTCCCGCAAAAGACGTTCTGCGGCAGGCAAAGCGCGACGGTTTTTCCGATCGCTACCTCTCAAAGCTGCTTGAAGTCCCCGAGGAGCAGATACGGGGAAAGCGCGCTGAATACGGCATAAATGAGGCGTGGGAGGGCGTTCACGTCAGCGGCACGGAGAACGCGGCTTACTACTACTCCACCTATAATCTTGACGAGGATAAGAGCCCCGTAAACACCGACAAGCCCAAAATCATGATACTGGGCGGCGGTCCCAACAGAATAGGGCAGGGCATTGAGTTTGACTACTGCTGCGTTCACGCGGCGCTGGCGCTGAAATCTCTGGGCTTTGAGTCGATCATCGTCAACTGCAATCCCGAAACAGTCTCCACCGACTACGATACGTCGGACAAGCTCTATTTCGAGCCGCTCACGCTGGAGGATGTTCTCGCGATACATGAGAAGGAAAAGCCCGTCGGTGTTATCGCTCAGTTCGGCGGTCAGACCCCGCTCAATCTCGCGGCGGAGCTTAAGAAAAACGGCGTGAATATTCTCGGCACTACCCCCGAAACGATAGATCTCGCGGAGGATCGCGACCACTTCCGCGCAATGATGGAGCGTTTGAATATCCCCATGCCCCAAAGCGGAATGGCGGTAACGGTGGACGACGCGCTGGAGATTGCGAACCGCATAGGCTATCCCGTGATGGTGCGCCCATCCTACGTTCTCGGCGGGCGCGGTATGGAGATAGTTCACGACGACGAGATGATGCGCGTTTACATGAGCGCCGCGGTGGGCGTCACACCCGATCGCCCCATACTTATAGACCGTTTCCTCAACCACGCGACGGAGTGCGAGGCGGACGCTATTTCCGACGGCACGAACTGCTTTGTTCCCGCGGTTATGGAGCATATCGAACTTGCGGGAGTTCACAGCGGCGATTCCGCCTGCATTCTTCCCGCGAAAAATCTCTCGGAAAATCATATTGAGACCATTCGGGACTACACGCGGAGGATTGCCGTTGAAATGGGCGTTGTGGGACTGATGAATATGCAGTATGCCATCGAGAGCGACACAGTCTACGTTCTTGAAGCCAACCCGCGCGCGTCCCGCACGGTGCCGCTGGTTTCCAAGGTATGCAATATAAATATGGTGAAACTCGCCACCGAAATAATGACCGCGCAGTTCACGAAAAAGCCGTCGCCCGTGCCGGAACTTCACGACCGTGTGATACCGCACTACGGCGTAAAAGAGGCGGTGTTCCCGTTCAATATGTTCCAGGAGGTAGACCCGGTGCTGGGTCCCGAAATGCGTTCTACCGGCGAGGTGCTGGGGATTTCTCCGAGCTTCGGCGAGGCGTACTACAAGGCGCAGGAGGCTACCCAGACAAGACTTCCTTTAGAGGGAACCGTGCTGCTCTCCGTTTGCGACCGCGACAAGCCGGAGCTTGTGGATATCGCAAAAGCCTTTGAGAAGCTCGGCTTTAAGATACTGTCCACCGGCAGGAGCTACGAGCTGATAACCGAAGCGGGCGTTTCCGCCGAAAAAGTCCTTAAGCTCTACGAGGGCAGACCCAATATTGCCGACAAGATCGCCAACGGCGAGATACAGCTTATAATCAACACTCCCGCCGGCAAAACCAGCGCAAGCGACGACAGCTATATCCGCAAGGCGGCGATAAAGCACCGCATAACCTACATCACCACCATGGCTGCCGCAAAGGCAAGCGCGGAGGGTATTGCGGCTATCAAAAACAACGTTCATCTCGGCGTTAAATCGCTTCAGGCATTCCACGTGGAGATCAAGTGATAAGCCGTTGAGCCCGCGTGTCGGTTTTTGCGCAAAACTCTTTATAAAATCAGCCGCAGACCCAAAAAGTCTGCGGCTTTATTTTATTTGATTTTGCCGAGGGGCGGATATTCCGCTGTATAAAAACGGGAAAGGTCGTACCTTTCCCGTTTTTATGTGATATTGTGACCAAAAAGATTTTTTATTTCTTGTCCCAAAAACAATCAACCACAGCATATAAGCGCTTGAATTCCAACAAGTGAACCAAAAGTTCCTATTTCCGTTGCTTTTTCCAGTGGCAGAATTTAAACTTTTGACCACTACCACAAGGACAAAGATCGTAAACGTTAATTATCTTTGACATTCCCATTATCATAGAAATATCCCCATTATGCATCATCTCTAATTCTCTTAAACGGTATAAATATTCGGAAATGACCAATATCCCTTGGAACATGTGCACAACTTCGCTTTCAAATTCAAGTAAATATTCTGTCTTTCCCTTAGCCCTATCTTTGGGATTAGGGAAATAGGTAATCAATTGTGAGATTGGATCATATTTAATATCGTCATGACCTATAGCATTTCTTAACTTTACGTTTACTTTTGCTTTTGCACCAAGGAAATTCGTATAAATTTCGTTATTAAGACAGAAATGATATCTATTTGCCTTAGGCAATTTAATATATTCTTCCAAAGTAAAAACTTTCGAATCAACCATTGCGGACAAATCAATATCACCTCTATACTTTATATTATTTAAAGCGACAGGAATAATCATAAGATTTCCTAATGTTTCGTATGTGTCCAAGTAAAATTGTTTCACTGTATCAAATGTACTAGTCGTTGAGCCTTCATTTTCAAAATCAAATGAATCTTCACCAATATATTGCAAACTTATTGCTGGGATAAGCGAGGGAAATACATTAATAAATTCGTCCATGATTTTATATATTTGAGATTGTATTTCTTCCAAATGATAACCGTCATGTGAATTTAAGAAGATGTTTAATGCCTTCATTTGAACAGGATTAAGTTTCAGAACCTCATGACCGAACTTCCGAACATCTAATAGATTACTTTTTAATGGAGTATAAAATCCAATTGCTTCTATATTGTGAACACTGCGTAGAATTTCGGATTCGCTGCCACAAGTAAAGAAGGATCCTTGAAACTCTTTTTTTATTTCTTGGGCTAAGAAATCGCTCTTCCTTTCAAAAAGATTTAAAATCTTTTTGTAGCTTTTCCATTTAGAAGCCGTAGTATTTAACCGTGCAATTGCTTCATTAAATTCTTCCCAAGAGCTATTGCCTTCAATCCTTGAAATGTTTCTAATAAATGGTGATATGTCTATTATATTATCAGCGTCTTCCTTGTGTTGTTTTTTTACCGGGAATTCGCCTGAACATTCGACAATGAAATCAGCATTAGGCATTCCATTAAGAAGATCAGCATTATCAAATTCATACTCTAAACTGGGGATTTCTTGACCAATATAAGCTGTTCCTGATAGCGAAGTTTGACATTTACCACACGTTATAACAATTGGATGCTGACATAGGTGTCCGACTTGTAAGCGAACTCTTGTTACACTTCCGCACACTTGACATTTTATGAAACTATTGTGTACCATTTTTTCTCCTAATTATATTTTGAATTTCAGCTTCACAAACCGTGAATTTGCATTAAAAGAGGAATAAAATAAAACCTCATATCTTTATTCAACCCTTATGGGTTCAGATTTCGACAGGTGTCCAAATTTGAACCCCACTTGGTTTATGAGGTGTTGGAACCCATGAATAGCGTCAAACGACACAGTGAAAATGAACATTGTCATAACATTTCCCAATCCTATGTGGATTTTCTACATTTCAAATCGGACTCTGGGTGTTCGATTCCGCCATTTTTCATGTTTAGTATCCGATTTTGAGCTTTTTTGATTTTGTTGTACATTTTGAAATGCGGATGGAGTAACCGTTAAGCGGTATTGTTAAAGGGATTATAACAAAACACCTGCCGTTGTCCGAACCGTGGGGGTTCAGATTTCGACAGGTGTCCAATCTAGTGCTTTTTTATTACCTGTGACATTTCAGTTGGCAACACTAAAGAATAATTATCCATCGAAACCGATAGAAGTCCTGCCCTTAGGAATGAAAGAATTGTATCATTCACCATATTTTTGATGTCGATGTTTTTTATCTTTAATTGGGAGCCTCTAGATGCAGACAAGATATCATCAGCTAGAGAAATTGCATTAAATGGTAATGTAGACCTAAATATGCTTCCCGTAATAAGATTTTGCACATCACACCACCTATTCAATTGTTCTCCCGTTGCAACACGGCACATAAAACTCCTCCTATTCATTGTTATTATATTATATTTTACCACAAAAAAAATCAAAGCGCAACCCCCTTTTAAAGGGAATAATGTCAAATTATGGTTCTTTCCGTGGTAAAAAATAATCTTCCAAGGAATTGCCAAAAGAAGCAGAAAACTGCGATTCAATTTCCTCAAGGATTTCGCTGACAATTTTAGGATTTTCATCATCCAACTCAATATATGCAATACATTCTAAACAGTTCTTCTGCAGTTGTGTTATTTGCACAATAAGATTACTGCAATCGTACACAATGATTTGACCAGAATTATCATATAGCAGTATGCGCATTCCATCGTGACATTTTTTTTCAGTGTTTTGAGGTATTCCAATAGAATTTCTTTTAGTGTTTTTGTAGAATAGGAACGATTGTATTTTCCCTTTATCCTGAAATTTTTGTAAAACCTCATCAATAATAGCGGAAATTGATGATTCGGAAGGAAATATTCGTTGAAATGTTTCAGTATCGCATTGTGATATTAGTTGTCTGACGGAAGGTGATATTCTATGGAGAGAATCTACAGCGTCGCAATCAGGTTTGTCTAATTTACGATTTAGTTTACTAGTCTCTTTATTCGTTAAATTATCAAGTTCTTTCTTTTTTTCCACAAAAACTTGAGATATAATTCTATTAATATCTCTCTGTTGCTTAAATAGAGCAAAATAATGCTTGTGGTTCAAAAGAAACTCCTCTAAATATTTCAAAATCGTTTTATTATTTTCAGTCAATTCCGAACTATAGGACTTTTCATTTAAGCAGACTAATGTATGATACAGATGAGAAACCAATACTGAGTCATTCCACTGAATAATACTTATATCTAATGGGTTTATTGTAGATTTTAAATTTAGCCATAAGTCCGCAATTCCTTCACAAAGGACTTCCTCATCATCAGAAGCCGAGAGGTAGTCTTCGGCTAATAAAAAAATCAAATTCTGTAAGATTACTGCCGTCTTAAGTGAACGATGATGAAAATTAATACGCGAAAAAATCTTGTAGCGATTAAGCATCATATCTGCTATGTCATCTGCCATTTTCTGAGGAAATGCAATTAAAAAATGAGAATTATACTTTACCATCATACAAGAATTAACAATACGAGTATATGGAATTTTTCCCCATGTGGTTCCAGAATTACAGCTGTCCCTAACTATATAATCCATGCGATCTGCATCCACTACCCCATCAATTATACGATGTAAAGAAACAAAAAAAACATCCACATCATATAGCATAGCAAAAGCTACCTCTGATACACAAACACTATAAACAAGTATATCAAAAGCTTTACGTTTTTCTAATTGGGTTTCAAATATTGATTTAAAATAAGTCTCTAACGCTGCATGGAACATAGTTATTCCAACCTTTTCATGCAACTCACCGCCTTTAGAAGACTTGTCACCTTTAGTTATGTACTTTAAATTTTCCAATTCCTTATTATCTGCATATGGTTTCAGACACTCAACAAGTTCTTCCTTTTTTGCATCATCAAACTCATTTGAACCATCTTGACATTTGTTATATAGGTCAATTAAAACTGATTCCATTATATGGCTAAATGGTGGATGACCAACATCATGAAAAAGAGCGACTAGCCGCACCGCTTCCAAGATGCACTGATATGTAAATTTCTGGATTTGAGTTTCATCAGAAAATGACGGGAAATAATGCTCCAGGGCAACGTCCTTGATGTAATCAAATGTAAATCCGTTCATAAATGACTCTAAATCTTTTATATTTTGCTTTGAAGGCGGGAAACATCCTCTAATTTTACCACTTTGACCAGCGCAATACGATGGAATATGCCCTTTGCAAAATTCGGAAATTATTAAATTGATTTTTTCTTTTGAAACTTTAAAGAAATCTTTTTTAACTTTTTCCTCGGCATTTGTTATTGCAGAGAAAAACATATCCCCAGCAAGATGCATTGTTCCGATTGAATGCTCATATCTTTTGGTTCTGTTGCAAGGAAAAGTCAAATAAACCGTTGAACTTTGATACACGTCGTGAAGTCTATAAAAAAACGGTGTAGCCATCATCACAGATTCAAAAGCACTGACAGGGATACTTTGATGTATCGTATCAGTAATTAACCGAATTTTCTTTTTCTCTAATTCCTTAGACATATTTAAGTACTCCATTCTATATGATATACACTCACTT
The DNA here is from genome assembly GCA_947175045.1 of uncultured Clostridia bacterium. Lineage (GTDB taxonomy): Bacteria > Bacillota > Clostridia > Oscillospirales > Ruminococcaceae > CAG-115. The sequence goes on from CAMWLH010000075.1 coordinate 7,864, forward strand.
TGCTGAGTAAATCATATAATCACAACACTTTAATAAATTTTTCGCTAACCCGTAAGATAATATACAATTATCCTCTGTTGAACAAATTTACTTACATATATTATAGTATACTTTGGACTATTTTTCAATCCCCTTTTTGCGCGTTTTGCGTGAATGGCAATATTCCTGCGTGAATGGTAACAAAATCTATTTTTTGGACAAAAATCGACACTGCCGCTTGTGCAATTTTACATAAGCTTGACACGGAATTTATCCTATCCCCGCTCCTATGTACGACCTGATAGACAAAGACGGACGTTCTACAACCGTCCGTCTTTGTCTGCAAGCCGCTTTTCCTTCCTCTACATCCCCATTGCCATACCCACGCCCTCGTCTTGATCCTCATCGAGTTCTTCGTCCTCATCCGCATCCTCGGCTTCAAAATCATCCGAAAAATCGGTGCTTTTCTGTTCCTCGGGTTGTTCCTCTACCTCATCGGGAACCGCCTCTTAAGCGATCACAGCGGCTGTTTTTTCGTGTTCTTCACCTTTCTCGGTTACTTCCTCGGCAT
>CAMWLH010000076.1 GCA_947175045.1 uncultured Clostridia bacterium
AAAATAAAAAAGAAGCTGGCGGAACTGAAAGAAGCTATCACGCTGCTTAAAACGGCGGAGGGCAGGCGGGAATTTTACAAGAAGTACAAGGAGATAATACTCTACTTTGTTTTCGGTGTGGGAACGACCATAATCTCTTTCGGCTCGTATTATCTGATAAGGTGGATATTCCCCGACGCGGAATCCGTGCCGGTGTGGCTCAGCTGGATATTCAAAATAACCTCGGGGCTGGGGATAGAGAGCAATACGGCTCTGCCCGTTATCGGCTCGTGGGTGTTCTCGGTGACGTTCGCGTTCCTCACCAACCGCGTGTACGTCTTCAACAGCACCGCCAACACCTTTGGGAGAGTGCTCCGCGAGGCGGTGCTGTACTACGCGTCGAGGTTGGTCACGCTGATAATGGATCTGGTGATAATGTTCCTGCTGGTAGACCTCACGGGGATAGAAAACCCGCTCTATGAGTTTGTGTGCAAGGTCTTTTCAAACGCGCTGGTGCTTATCGTGAATTTCGTGCTGAGTAAGGTCATGGTGTTCCGCAAGAAAAAGGAAAAGAAAAAGTAAAATAAAAGCCGCGTGTCAGCGCGGCTTCCGCAGTCGAGCAGAGCGAAACGAAGTGAATCGGAGCGTTAGTTCGGTAAAAGCCTATTGACAAGATAAGAAAAAAGTGGTATCATTATAAAGCGGAAAACGACAAAAAGGGGCTGACATTATGGAGGACGCAACAGATCTGCGCGTTGTAAAGACCCGGCGCACGATACGGAACGCTCTTGTCGACCTTATGTCGGAAAAGGAGCTTGCTGCGATAACGATATCCGAGCTTTCGGCGAGGGCTGAGGTAAACCGAAAAACGTTTTACAGGCATTATCGGACGATAGCGGACGTGGTGTCCGAGTTGGAAAACGGTATACTCTCCGAGTTTTCGGAGATACTCAGAAGCGATAATGATTCGCTGCTGAATATCGGTGCGGTTTTCAGAGATATAAGCGCACTGGTTGAGCGGCGGCGGGATTTTTTCGTAAGGCTGATGACCTACAATCACGACCTGTTCAATAACGGGAAGATCAAAGCAATGCTGCGCAAGACCCTGTCGGTCTCGCTGCGCAAGGCGGGGGCGGCTATGGACGAGAAGTCGATGTCGGCGGTCTCGGAATTTCTTATTTCGGGAGTGCTGGCGCTCTATGCGGATTGGTTCGATAACGGCTGTGAGGGCAGTCTGGAGCTTATAACCGATATTTCGGTGCGAATGGCTATCGGAGGGCTCGGCTCGTATCTTTCCGCCGCGGAGTTGTCCGCGGTAAAGCTCAAATAGCCCAATATGGGAACGCCCGCAAGGAGCGGTATAACGCTCACGCAGCAAAGCAGCTCACGCCAAAAGCAACTTCCGCAAAGAGCGACGCAAGCTCACGCGGCAAAGCAACGTCTGCGGAGGTCAACATAACGCCCACGCAGGAAATTTTCCGCAAGCCGCCGTGAAAGCGCAGCGGAACGAAGTGGAGCGGAGCTTTTACGGTGAGCTAGCGCAAGCGACACAAAGTGTCGTTTGCGGCGGTGCGGAAAATTTTAAATTCAAATAAGGAGAAAAAGATGAACAGAACAAAAGAGAAGAAAGTTAATGTGCGCGCAATGGTGTTTACGGCTATTGTGGCGGCGCTGATATGCGTAGCGTCGCCGTTTTCGATACCGCTGCCGGGGCTTGTGCCGATATCGCTGGGAACGTTCGCGATATATCTCGGGAGTGCGCTTCTCGGCGGCAAGCGTGCGACCGTCGCGGTGGCGGTATTTATACTTATAGGAGCGGTTGGACTTCCCGTGTTCACGGGATTTACGGGTGGCTTCGGCAAGCTGCTGGGAGTTACGGGCGGCTACATAATAGGGTATATCCCGTTGGCGTTTATCACCGGCATTTTCGCAGAGAAATTCAATAATAAGGTGTTGTTTATGCCCGTGGGAATGGTTCTGGGAACGATCACGCTGTACGCTTTCGGAACCGCGTGGTTTATGATCGCCACCGGCTCGGGACTGCTTGCGGCGCTGGGGAGCTGCGTGGTACCGTTCCTTATCGGAGACGGCGTTAAAATCGCCGTGGCTACCGCTATCGCAAAGCCGCTTTACGCAAGACTTAACGGTTACCTGGCTGATATGTAAGAGGCAGGTTTATGAAGTCCGCTTCGGTAATAGCATTTCAGGCGGTCGTGATGTTCATACTGATCTTTGTCGGCTATTTTCTGTATAAGAAAAAGCTGCTCGGCGAGGAAGCCACAAGACAGCTCTCAAACATCACGATCTCCATAATAAACCCTATCGTTATCTTCAATTCCTACCAGACGGAATTTAACTCCGATATGCTGCACGGGCTGCTGTGCGCAATGGCGCTGGCGCTGGCGGCACAGGGTATACTGGTGGCGGCGGCGCACATTGCTGTACGAAAGGGGAGGGAAAACAGCTCGACGGAGCGCTTCGCCCTTGCCTACTCAAACTGCGCGTTTATGGGCATACCGCTCGTCGAAGCGGTTTTCGGCAGCAGCGGCGTGTTCTTCCTCACCGCCTATATAACGATGTTCAACATTTTTATGTGGACTCACGGCGTTTTCGTTATGAGCAGCGAAAAGGGCGGGGTAAAGCAGTTTGTGAAAGTCCTGGTCTCTCCGTCCGTGCTGGCGATAGCGCTTGGGCTGATAACCTTTTTTACGGGACTTCGGCTGCCGCAGATCGTGCAGCTTCCGCTGGACTATCTTGGGGCTACCAACACTCCGCTCGCAATGCTGGTCTCGGGAGCAACGATAGCCAAAGCGGGGCTTTTCGCGGGATTCAAGCAAAGGCGCGTTTACTATGTCCAGATGTTCAAACTGGTGATCATTCCCGTGTTGCTGGCGGCGCTGTTTGTCCCGCTTAGGATATTCGGGATAAGCGGAACGGTTATAAACGTTGTGCTTATAGCCGCGGCGGCTCCCACCGCCTCGGCTACCATAATGTTTTCCTATAAATACGGTCACGACGCGGAATACGCCGCTCACCATTTCACCGTGTCCACTATACTTAGTATACTCACAATGCCGTTGATACTGCTTGTGGCGGAGCTTATGACGGGTCTGCTTGTATCGTGATGTATAATTTGTGCATAATTACCAAAAAAATTATACAAAATTTGGTGGTTATAGGTGTTGCAAAATCTGCCGTTTGATGGTATAATTATAGAGTAATAAATATCTGAAAGATAGTATAGTAGCTTTTTGCTAACATACTTCTTAATATATTTTCCCCAATTATTTAAGCCGAACAAAACTGTTTTTCCCCAAACAGTCGGCTGATTGATTTGACTTACCGCAGACACCCCCTTGTCTGCGGGATTTTTTTATGTAAAAAATTTAATATCAAAACAACATTTGCCATTCAGCAATTTCCTATAATAAAAAAGCCGTGCGGGCAGAAAATAAATTAGCGCAAAAAAAAGCAAGGATCATGCCGGAAATCGTCTGTAACGCGCATTGCGGGGCGGCTTTCGGACAGCCCTGCGGTGCGCAATCCATTATAATAAGGAGAATTATCATGAAGAAATTTATTTCTTGTATAGCCGCGGCGGCGCTTGCGGCGTTTATGACGGTTTCCGTGTCCGCTTCGGGTATTGGCAGCGCGATAGGCAACGCGGTCGGAGACGCTGCAAGAGCGGGCGGAAGGATAGCCCGCGACGCGGCGGACGCAGGTTCGGATATTGTCGATGATGTAACCGGCGGCGGCTCCGACAACACCTCGGGCGACACTTCGGGCGATAACTCGGATACGACTTCGGGTGACACCTCCGGCACTACGTCTTGCGTTATTTGCGGGTGAGCTTCCTCATGCTACTTTTCTTCGGCCTATTCACCCCCCCCCGCTGACCCAACTCCTCCCGACGATACAAGCACCCCCGATGATACAAGCACTCCCGACGACACAAGCAAACCCAACGGCATAGTTGCGGGCGCAACCAACAAGAACCCTACAACGGGTGTTACCACAGGCTTTGCAGCCGCAGCCGCAGCGGTATTCGCAGCAGCGGGAGTGACCTTTACCACCGTCCGCAGAAAGAGCTGACAATTAACCTAATTCCGTAAAATTAAGTAAAAACCGCGCTCCCAAGGCATTTCTTGGGGGCGCATTCCATTTTTTTGTACAAGTGTTAGAGGAAGTTACAAAAAAAATGCATAAAATGTGTGTAAAATGACACTTGATTTTTTGGGGGTTATGATGTAAAATAAATCTTGAGGATTTAGTGTTTGCTATCATACATAATTTGTGTTAAATTTTAAGGAGGATTTTCTTATGAAGTTAAGAAAGATCATGGGCTGTGTCGTTTCGGCAGCGCTGGCACTTTCTTCGGTAGCTGTTTGCGGTCTTAGCGCAAGCGCGGCTTCCAATGATGTGCTGGATTTCGAGAACGGCATGGTAAAGGGCATTTCTATGTTCGTTGATGACGCCAACGCGGATGATTCTACTTTGTCTGTTGTTGATTTCAACGGCTCAAAAATGCTGAAGGTTGACGTTAAAGATCCCGCTAAGGTTCCCAAGGTTCGTTTTGAGGTTGCTGATTTGATCGGTGGTGATAATCTCTCTAAGGTTGCTACCATTGAGCTTGAGTTGATCATTGAGTCTAAGGACGGCACGACCGCTCCCGGCTGGATCGGCGGAGGTGTAGGTACACAGGGCGGAGAGGCAGGTACACCCGCTTGGAACGATGTTCAGTATTCCGACGGCGAGTACAATGAGGCTGTTTCTCAGCCGATAAAGATCACTAAGACCGTTAATCCTTCGTTTGTTGACGGTGTTCTTGATACCCATCTTCTCGTTATGAGATGGGCAGGCGAGATTCCCTACAATATGTACATTGACAATGTCAAGTTTTTGAACTCCAGAGACAGAGCTATTGCTATCACTGCTGAGGCAGAGGGCACAGAGCCCGCAGCTCCCGAGGAGCCTGTTGCTCCCGCAGAGCCCACCGAGGAGCCTACCGCTCCCACTGAGCCTACCGAGGAGCCTGCTGCTCCCGCAGAGCCCACAGTTGAGCCCGAGGAGCCCACCGCTGAGCCCGAGGAGACCGACGAGCCCATTGAGGCAGAGCCCGACTGGGATTCCTACGACGCTGACGCGGCTGCTGCTGCTAACGAAGCGTTCGAGTTTGGCGTTAACGAAATGATCGACCTTTATGCCGTACTTGGCGAAGATATTTACAATCTCGCTAAGGTAGACGCTACATTCACATGGACAGCAGGTACCGGCTGGTGCGGCGGCGCTGGTCTTGGCAACGGTGCTGTTACCGAGAACGGCGACACATGGCTGGGCGGTCCCGAGTACGGCTGCGCAAACGCAAATGCTGACCTTGTAGACGCGGGCACTGCTACCCAGACTATCCTTGATATCACTGATAACGCGATCGTTGAAGCTGCAAGCGTAAACGAAGATGGCGAGACTTCTTTCGCAGCTCTGTTCGTACAGAACTGGTGGAACGGTGCAGAGGCCGGCGCACAGCTGACCATGCTCTCCTTCACAGACGCTGACGGCAATGTTCTCGGCGAACTGACATGGGGTGAGGAGGCTTCCGAGCCTACCGACTCTTCCGATACCAACACCAACACAACTACTCCCGCTCAGACCGACAGCAAGGGCAGCCCCGACACCGGCGTTGCAGGTGTTGCAGCTGTGGCAGGCGTTGCAGTTCTGGCTGGCGTTGCAGTTGTAGTTGCTCGCAAGAGAAAGTAATAGCTTGATAGCTGATAAGCTACGATAGCACAAACACTAAACATTTTTCGCCCCCGCAGTGATGCGGGGGCGGATATGTTATGTTGATAAGTCGTTCTTGGCGAGCGTGCCTTTGCTGCACGGGCATTTATCGCAAATTTTTTTTAAAAGCTCTTGACAAAATAAAAAAGATGTGGTATCATAAACATAACAATTAAATATGCCCTTACAAACCTATGAGGTGGAAATAAAAATGTTCGTGCGCCCACAGAGAGCGGCCGGTGCTGGAAATGCCGCGGAATGCTGTACATTAAATGGGCCACCGAGGGCGCGGTCAAAGGTTTTTCCGAGTATTCCGCGACGTTAAGCAAGCGTTAATTGCAGGGATATAGTAGTATCCGATGAGTGTGCGGCGAAAGCCGTGAATTAAGGTGGCAACGCGGGTTATCCGTCCTTATGACAGTAGTTCTCTGTCTTGGGGCGGTTTTTTTGTTGGAAAAATTTCCTAAAAAAGGAGAGACAGATAATGCTCATACCAACGTTGGAACAGGCAAGAGCGCTGACGGACTGTGATATAATACCTGTCAGCAGGGAGATAATGTCGGATATAAAAACTCCGATAGAGGTGCTGAAAATTTTAAAGAACATCAGCAGGCACTGTTATATTCTGGAAAGCGTGGAGAACCAGGAGAAATGGGGAAGATACACCTTTCTCGGCTATAATCCGCTGCTGGAGATCACTTGCCTTGACGGCAGGCTCACCGTGAAGAAAGTCCGCACGGGAGAGACCAAGGTCACCGAAAATGTGGCGCACCCCGCCGATTATATACGAGACCTGATGTCGAAGTTCAGATCGGCGGCGCCCGATGGTCTGCCGAGCTTCACGGGCGGCTTGGTGGGCTATTTCAGCTACGACTACATCAAGTACAGCGAGCCCTGCCTTAAGCTGGACGCTGAGGACGAGGAAAAATTCAAGGATATCGACCTTATGCTGTTCGATAGGGTAATAGCCTTTGACAATATCCGCCAAAAAATCATTTTAATTACAAATATTTCCGCCGAAAATATTGATGAGGGCTACGCCCAAGCGGAGCGTGAGCTTGAGGAAATGGCGGAGCTGATACGCAGCGGCAAGCCCGCCGAGGAGCAGCCAGCAAGGCTTAAAAGCGATTTCCGCCCTCTGTTCAGCAAGGAGCAGTACTGCGATATGGTGGAGCGCGCCAGGCGCTACATCTATGAGGGCGACATTTTCCAGGTGGTCTTGTCCAACCGCCTTGACGCGGACTTCGAGGGCAGTCTGCTGAACGCCTACCGCGTGCTGCGCACCACTAATCCCTCGCCGTATATGTTCTATTTTTCGAGCGACGATATGGAGATAGCGGGAGCTTCTCCCGAAACGCTGGTCAAGCTGGAAAACGGCGTGCTGCACACCTTCCCGCTGGCGGGAACCCGCCCTCGCGGCAAGACCGATGAGCAGGACAAGACTCTGGAGCGGGAGCTTCTCGCGGACGAAAAGGAGCTTTCCGAGCACAATATGCTGGTCGACCTCGGCAGGAACGATATCGGGAAGATATCAAAATTCGGCACGGTCGCGGTGGAGAAATATATGTCGATCGAGAGGTATTCTCATGTTATGCATATCGGCTCGACGGTGCGCGGAGAGATATCGGAGAGCAAATGTGCGCTTGACGCGGTGGACGCGGTGCTCCCTGCGGGAACGCTCTCGGGAGCGCCTAAGATACGCGCCTGCGAGATTATCAACGAGCTTGAAAACAACAAGCGCGGGGTATACGGCGGCGCGATAGGTTATATTGATTTCAAGGGGAATCTCGACACCTGCATAGCTATACGGCTCGCGTTCAAAAAGAACGGCCGGATATTTGTGCGGTCGGGTGCGGGAATAGTGGCGGACAGCGTTCCCGAAAACGAGTTCAACGAGTGCATAAATAAAGCCAAGGCGGTAATGAACGCTTTGGAGATATCACAGGAGGGCGATCTATGATACTGCTTATTGATAATTACGACAGCTTCTCCTACAATTTATATCAGCTTATCGGCGGTATCAATCCCGATATAAAGGTAGTCCGCAATGACGTAACGTTGCAGGAAGTAAAGGCGCTTATGCCCTCTTATATAATTCTGAGTCCCGGTCCCGGCAGACCCGCCGACGCGGGAATATGCGAAAGCGCGGTCAGGGAACTGAATGTTCCCATACTGGGGGTATGCTTGGGTCACCAAGCAATATGCGAGGCTTTCGGCGCGGAGATAACCTACGCGAAGCAGCTAATGCACGGCAAAAAGTCGACCGCAGTGCTCGAAGCGGGGTCAAGGCTGTTCGAGGGTCTTGGGGAGAGCATGGAGGTCGCGCGTTATCATTCGCTTGCCGCGAAAGAGGACACCCTGCCCGATTGCTTATGGGTGACCGCCCGCACCGCCGACGGAGAGATAATGGCGGTGGAGCATACCGAAAAGCCGATCTTCGGAGTGCAGTTCCACCCCGAGTCGATACTTACGGAGCAGGGCAGAAAAATAGCGGAAAACTTTTTGGCGGTAAGATAATAAAAGATAAGAACAAAAGGCGACATTAAGCCCGCGCAGCAAAAGCAACATTCAAAAAGATCAATGTTTTGTTCCCGCAGGAAATTTTTCGCAAGCCATCGTGAAAGCGGAGCGGAACGAAGTGGAGC
>CAMWLH010000077.1 GCA_947175045.1 uncultured Clostridia bacterium
GTTGAGAGGTGCTGCCGGCGGTGGCGTAGAGATGGCGGAGCTTCTGGCGGCTAAGGGTTACTTCGACTAAAAGCGGCATTAAAGTTATTTAATGAGCATCAACCCTTTTTACAAACAACAAAAGGAGTTTTTATGGCTAACAACAAGACTATTTTTACCGGCGTGGGAACAGCTATCGCCACTCCCATGAACGCTGACGGAAGTATAAATTATGAGGAATTCGGACGGCTGGTGGATTATCAGATTGACAACAGCGCGGACGCGATCGTTGTATGCGGCACCACTGGTGAATCCGCGACCATGACCGACGAGGAGCACGTTGAGGTCATACGCAGCTGCATAAAGCGCGTCAACGGAAGGATTCCCGTTATCGCGGGAACGGGCAGCAACGATACCGCCTATGCGGTCGAGCTTTCCAAGGAAGCGGAGGCGATGGGCGCGGACGCTCTGCTGCTTGTCACTCCCTACTACAACAAGACCTCGCAGCGCGGGCTGGTAAAGCATTTTACCGCCATCGCGGACAGCGTGAATATACCTATAGTGCTGTACAACGTTCCCTCAAGAACGGGCGTGAGCATCTCCCCCGCCGCTTACAAGGAGCTGGCGCAGCACCCTAACATAGTCGCTACCAAGGAAGCAAGCGGTAATATGGACACCGTAATGCAGGTGTCCGCCTATACCGACCTGGATATATATTCCGGCAACGACGACGAGGTGCTGGCTTGTCTGGCGCTTGGCGGAAAGGGCGTTATTTCCGTATCCGCCAACATATGCCCCAAGGAGAAACACGACGAGGTAATGAGCTTCCTCGGCGGCAGACCTGCCGAGGCATTGGAAATACAGAAAAAGCTGTTGGAGCTTGACAAGGCTATGTTTATGGACGTGAACCCTATCCCCGTCAAGGAAGCGCTGAATATAATGGGTTTCAAGGCGGGCGAATGCAGACTGCCGCTGTGCTCCATGGAACAGCAGCAGATCGACAGACTGCGCGGCATTATGGAGCAGATGGGGCTGGTCGGGAAGATCAAGTGATTTTGAAAGGACGTTAAAATGATAAAAATTGCTGTAACGGGTGCCTGCGGAAAAATGGGGCGCGTTATCGCCGGTCTATGCAAGGAGCGCGAGGACTGCGAGATCATCGCGGGTATCGACAAGATCGGAAGCCAATACGACAGCTTTCCCGTGTATGCCTCGTTTTTTGATATGACGGTAAGACCCGACGTTGTAATAGACTTCTCCCACCCCTCCGCGCTGGACGATCTGCTCAGCTACTGCAAAATGAACAACGTTCCCGCCGTGATAGCCACTACGGGGTACACCGACGAGCAGCGTGCGCAGATAACCGCGGCTTCGGCGCAGATACCGATATTCTTCACATTTAATATGTCGCTGGGCATCAATCTTCTGGTGGAGCTCGCCAAAAAGGCTACCCAGATACTGGGCGGACAGTTCGACATAGAGATACTGGAAAAGCACCATAATTTAAAGCATGACGCTCCCTCGGGCACGGCTATCATGATAGCGGAGGCTATCAACGGGGAGCTCGGCGACACAAAGCATTTCGTTTACGACCGCCACAGCGTTAGAAAGCCCCGCGGCAAGGAGGAGATTGGAATGCACTCCGTGCGCGGCGGCACTATCGTCGGCGAGCATGATATAATTTTCGCAGGTCACGACGAGGTTATCACCCTCTCCCACTCGGCGCAGAGCAGGGAGGTTTTCGCGGTCGGCTCGGTGAACGCGGCGGTATTTCTGGCGGGAAAGCCTGCGGGAATGTACGCAATGTCTGATTTGATTAAGGAGAATTGAATATGAGTATTTCTGTAACCGAAAGCGTATCGGCGGTATCTTTCAACAATGTTCCGCTGTACAAGACCATCATGGAGGACACACTCACCGCCGTAGCGAACGCGGGAATAAACATCGATATGATCTCTATGACCGCTCCCACCTCGGAGATATTCAGCTTCGGCTTCACCGTGGACGATGAGGAAATGCCCAAGCTGCTTGGTGTCATGAAAGAGCTTAAGGAAAAGTGCGGAATAGTTCCGATGATAAACAGCGGAAACCGCAAGATAGTTCTTAAGTCGGACGAAATGCAGACCCAGGCGGGCTTTGCCGCAAAGGTTTTTGAAATGCTCAATCGTATTAACGCCATGATCCTGCTTATCACAACGGGCGTTGACGAAATTTCCGTGCTGATAAGAGAAAGCGACGCGGAGGCGGCGGAAGCGGAATTCAGGAGAACATTCGGTTAATGAATTTGTATAATTTTATGTCGCAGAGCACCGAGACCGCCGTTTCGGCTACTCATGAGGCAACGTTTAACGACGCGGTGCAGGAGCTGGTGGAAAAGCCTGAGGAAACTCTTTCCGCCATCGGGGAATTTTTTGTGAATCTCGGACGCTCCGTTCTTTCAGCGATACCTACTATTCTTTTTGCCGTGCTGATTCTGGTGGTGGGGCTGCTCATCACCAAGCTATGCCTTTGGCTTATTTCCAAGGGAATGAGCAAGACCAAGCTGGAGGTCACGGTAAAGAAATTCGTGTCGCAGGTGGCGAAAATTATCCTATATGTGCTGCTTATCACGATAATACTGTCGATCCTCGGCATTCCATCCACCTCGATAATAACCGTCATTGGAACGGCGGGAGTCGCGATAGGTCTTGCGCTTCAAGATTCGCTTTCCAATGTCGCGGGCGGGTTTATGCTGATGATAACCAAGCCCTTTAAGATCGGAGATTACATCATTGTAAATGGCACAGAGGGAACAGTGTCACAGATATCCATAATCCACACACGGCTGGATTCCTCCTCAAACCAGGCGATATTCATTCCGAACGGGCAGGCTGTAAACGCGGTGGTGGTAAACAATTCCAACAACGAGACCCGTCGAGTTGATCTCACCTACTCCATATCCTACGCAAGCGACTACCGCAAGGCGCGGGAAATAATCCTCGGAATACTCGAAAGTAACGAGCTGGTACTGGACGACCCCGCACCGCTTGTGCGCATGATGCAGCAGGGCGAGAGCGCGATAGTGATCGCCGCGCGGCCCTGGTGCAGAACTCCCGATTATTGGGACGTGGTGTTCGATACAAATGAGCGTGTGTTTGACGCGTTCCGTGAAAACGGAATTGAAATTCCCTTTAATCAGCTTGATGTTCACATCAAAGACAAGAATTGATAAAACAAAGGCTCGGATATCTCCGAGCCTTTGTTTTATCAAGAGCGCTCCCATGATCGGGAGCGCCATTATATTTACTAAATAAGTAATCCTTTGGGAAGCACCGCGGTGACCTCTCCGTTGTCGTCCACCTCGAAGCAGTCAACCGTTATTCCCTTATGCAAATACGGCATAAAGAAAGAAACATTTTCGACGCTGCTGTACTGCACAGACCTCTCCGCCATACCAAGGCAATTGAACTTGTGCGCGAACATGGCAGGAGATATACCTATATTTTCCAGTTCCTCCTCGTTCTCCACCACGACAAAGTGATAGCCCGAACGAGAACCCCTTTCGATAATAAACGACAGATCCCTCAACGCCTGCTGACCAATCTCGCCGAGAGTGGTCATTTCGGACGCGAGCTCGGCTATCCCGAAGATCACGACAAATCTGTTGTCGGATCTATCCTCGGCAATCGCACCCGCGATACTGTTCAACCTTCCGCAAACTTTGTCTATTCCCTCGCTTATCATCTCCGCGTCGGAGGGAGTGTTTTCACTAAGATAGCTGTACAGCACATTTCTTTCGGTGGTGAATATCTCAAAGGGTATCTCCTGCATGGTAAGTGACGAGGTTATTGACAGCAGAACAAGTGCCGCGTAGGCTTTGTCCTCCGCCGAAGCCGAAACGAGGAGATTCTGCGCAAACCCCGTATATACCGTCGCAGTGAACGTTTGGCTGATGTCGTAAGGCTCTCCCATAAACAAAAGCATATCGTCCACGGCTTTTTGAGAAATCTTGTCCTCAAAATCACCGCGGCGGCTTTCAAACGAACGGAACACGCCCTTATCCGCAACGATGGCTTTCTTGTCAAAATAAACCCCGTTATCGTCCGGAACATAGCTGTCTGATGCAATAAGATCGCCTCGGATAGGCTCAGACTCCTCACCAAGCTGAACGCTCACCTCGCCTTTGCCCGCTGTCACGATCTTTGCGGTACTGCCCGCGGAGGTTATCATGACGCAACCCTCAGCGCAGTATTGCTCCGGCTCGAAGCTATCCGCGAACACAAAACGGACTCCGTAATCTCTGCCCCTGTCCGCGATATCCGCGAGCTTTCCCGCAAATCCGCCGTAAACAAACTGACGGTCAACACCCGAAAAACCGTTTACCACAACAAGCAGCTCCGGCATATAAACGTTGGCGGGTATCTCCGAAAAAGTCTCCCACCTGCCGCGGAACAGATTAACTCTCTTTCTTATAACCTCCTCCAGCCTGTCCATGACCGCGAAAGCCGTTCCCGAATTATCGTCAAGAACAAGATATCTCACATGGGGCGGAGTGTTTTTCGCATATTTCAGAAGAGCCGTTTTAGTCAGATCGATAAGCCACAGCTCGGTATCATCGGGGTGTACTGCCGACGTAACCCCGTCAATAAGGCTGCGGAGTATCCTGCCGCGCTCCCTGTGCTTTGCGGTAATGTATACGGGGCTGTCCTCAAAACTAAGCTCAAAGGCATTATCCCTGCCAAAGGGGATTTTTATATCGCGAACTCCCTTTTTATATGTGGTCTCATTTTCCGCAGACGCGGTCTCAACGCTTTCAACAGCTTCGGGAGCGGGTGCCTCGGCAGCCGGTTCTTCCTCGGGAGCTTCCTCAACCTCCAACTCGTCGACCGCTTCAACGGCTTCCTCCTCGGGCTCGTCTGCGGGAGCTTCCTCCTCAACAGCCTCGACCGCGGGCTCCTCCTCGGGAACGCTCTCAACGATTTCAACGGGCTCTTCCGCGACAGGATCTGGCTCTTCTTCAACAATAGGCTCCTCGTGAACCGACGTGGTCTGAACCTCGGCGATATGCGCTTCGGGCGCGTGAACCTCGGGAACGGACTTTGGCTCGGCAGCCCTGCGCTGCTCGATATAAGTGCGCCTTATCTCGTCGGGAATACTCGCGGGCGCGGAATACCACAAAATGCCCTCGCGGGTGGATTCCAGATAAAATCCGCCGTTTCTGCTTCTGATGGTGACCGCCGCAGCGCGAACCGCCTTTTCCGCTTCTCCCCCGTCGGAGTCCGACTTATGGGTGAGTATCGCGCAAATATTGTAGCTCTCCGCGTTCTCGCAAAGGGACTTTATTTTTTCCGCCGTATCCGCGTCATAGGCTTCGGGGAAACTCCTGAAAACCATAACGCGCCTTATCTTCCCCGATTTTGGAGCGGCGGAAAGCTCACTTATTATCGCGTCAAGCTCCCGCTCGGCAGCAGCTTTTGAATCCGGCAGGGTTATAAAGGCATTCGCTCCCTTTGAAAGCGCCCCGATATGCCCCAGACCCTCCGCGTCGTACTTTATCGGGTCAAGGAAAAAAATACCGTCGAGATTTCCGCCGAAATACTTCACCGTATTGAGCAGAAAACGCTGAATACCGCCCATCATATAGGACTCGTTGCGCTCGTCGAAATCAACGTATAGCACGCTCCCCCTGTCTATGGGCATGGAAAACGGTGCGTTGATAGTCTTTGAAGCGGAATTGAAGATACCCTCCGTATTGATGGACAGCTCCTGTTCCAGCTCCTCGGGAACGGGCAGTCTTACCCGCCGCTGACCAAGGCTTATCTCGCTGATATCCGAAAGCTGCGCCATACCCGAGCTGTTGAAAGCGAACGCATCGCTTGAAAGATTCTTAAGGTAGACCTTAAGCTCCTCGGAATTTATAAACGACCTAAACGACTCGATATGCACGGAGCGCTTTTCGTTGAGCTTCTCCATGGTGGAATCGTACAGCCTTTTCGCTTGTACCTTGCTCCCGTTTATGAGATTGCGCACACGGTCGATCTCCTGCTGGAAAAGCAGCTTCTGTCCCGAAGCCTTTGTGTAAAGCGTCTCGGCGTTGGGATCGTTTCTGGATTCCAGGGCGATTTTCTGCCGAAGGCTCTCCAAAGCGCCTTCTGAGGTCTCAAAGGGGGCGGAAGCCTCCTCGAGATCGGTAGCGTGCTCTCTCGCGTACTGCATGAGAGCCTCCATACCATTTACCTTTTTCAGTATCTCGCCCGTTTTCTTATCAAGGTCTTCGTCGCTGGAAATGCAGTAATCCTCGTACTCTTTGCGAGCCGCCGCGGATTCATCGGTTATTTTCTTATTATCCTCGCCCAAGGCGAAAAACCTTTCCAGTACATTATTAACCACTTTTTCTGACATTTCCATTCTCCTTAAGTATAATGCACACAAGCCGATGAAATTCACCGACAGTCATGTGTCTTAATTTTGCCTATACTGTAATTATACCAAAACAAAGGTGAAGTGTCAATAGAATTTATATCTTTTTCACAATTTTTTTCAAGAGCAGCTTAATATTATGTTGAAATTATTTAATCCATGAAATGTATATATTATAACTCATACCAAAAAAGGACTTCCCGTGGCAGCCGATACCGCGGGAATCCTTAGTATTGATAGTTGAAGCTTACTGCCCCGGTTTAACGGCGCTCTTTTTTTTCTTTCTTACACTGACAGCGACGATGACAATTATTGCCAAAGCTGCCGCGCCGCCGCCCGCGTAGATCAGCGGAATATAGTTAAAGGGCTTTTCGGCGGTGGTCACCTCAAAATCCATCAGATTTGTGCGGAAAACCAGATACCGTCCGTCCTGCTCGGAATCCACCCTCTCGCCGTTGACAAATACGTCCAGGTTATCACCCTCGGCATAATATCGAATAAGATGGCTCTCCGCGCCGTCTTCTGGCAGAGTTATCCTCCACGCCGCGTCGCCGCGCTCTGCGACAAGGCTCTCATCGCCGTAGCTGCCCTCGGCTATAAACACGGGCAAACCGTCATCGCGGCAAACGTCGGAGGCAATAGCGGTGAGACGATTGCTGTAAACCGCGTTGATTATCTTCCCGAACCGCAGGTCGCTCCCGTCGAAATCCTCCCATTCGGCGAAGCTGCCTGCCACAGAGGGTATCTCGGGAATATCCGCGTCCCTTACGCTGTCGCCGTAGCCGTATTCCAGGGTTTCCACTATCTCGCCGTCCGCCATAAAGATCAGCTTCATTACGCTGAATTCCTCGGGAACGTCGGACAGAGTAAGCATTTTCTCATAGGTCACGGGGAACGCCTTTCCGCGGTAGCTTATACCGTCGACCGCGCCCATGCCGTTTTCCACAAAGGCGTTAGCGGAAAGCTCTCCGCTGCACTGCCCCGCTATCGTTCCCGTGAACTCGTTTCCGTCGGTTATTTCCACGAAGCTGCGGCAGCCGCGCATATCTGTCGCCCTGCCCGCTATACCGCCGACATAATTCCCGCCGCTCAGCCTGCACATGGAACTGCTGGATACTATTTTAGCAAGGGAATTTCACGCGATCCCCCCAACATAGCCGCCCGAGGCGGAGCTTATATCTCCGAAGCCGCCGCAGGATATAACACAGCCCGTAGACATCTCGCCGACGATACCGCCCGCCGCGTCTTTTTTGGCAATGACAGTTCCGTAGTTGGAGCACTCCCTTACTACCGTTCTCAGCATATACATAAAATTAAGGGAGCGCTCGCCTATCGTTTCGGCGGTGTCGCTTTCGGGATCAAAGGAATTGTCTACCCCCATCGTCCCGACTATGCCGCCGACGTTCAGGTCGCCGTTAATCTCGCCATAGTTGCGGCAGGAGAAAATTTTGCCCTCCGCGTAGCCTTGTTGGTCGGACTCGGAGATATCCTCGGTGTAATTCTCCGCGTCAAGGGTGGTATCGCGAATTTCGTCAACAATTTCAAACAAGATATCCTTGATCTTAAGGCATTGGTCGTTTATCGCTCTCAAGTCCTCCGCGAGAAGATCGCCCATGCCCGAAGCCGAGCCGTTGAGCCTTTCAAGCTCCCTTGTAAGGCTGTCAAGCGACGCGTTCAGACTTTCGCGGGATTCTATAAATCCGTCGTCCGCTCCCACGAAAACTATGTCCGGCTCCTCCGCGAAAAAGTCGATTATATCTCCTACCGTATCGGCAGCCTCGCCGATACGGTAAGCGGCGTTCCGCATACTCTCGCTTGCGTCGGAGGCGCAGTATGCCGCCGCAACAGCGTTCGCCGCCGCTTCGTCAAGGTCGCCCCATGCGCTTTTTATCGTATCGAGAGCCCTCTTGGCATAGTCCCCCGAGCCCGTCATGCTGTCCGCCGCGTTTTTAAGATAGTCTATGACCGCGTAAAGC
>CAMWLH010000078.1 GCA_947175045.1 uncultured Clostridia bacterium
TGAATAACTTTCTCTCGCTCTGTTTCCAGATCTCGTATTTCTTCATCCATTGCTGTCAATACTGCAGCAATAGCTTCTTGTTCTTTTGTGTCAGCAGGTATCTCAAATTCAAATTTTTTCAAGTCCTTTTGATACAGGTGCTTTATGGTAGAACCTGCAGACAGCGTGTCAATAAATTCTCTGAAAACAGAGGATTGTAATACACGAAATAGAAATGCAGGTACAAGGCGAGAATTCGTCCTGAATACAAACACGCCACTGTTCAGGGTGGCAGGTTTATTAAGTTCCGGAACAATAGCTACCTTTCCAATAGTGCCATCCTTGGTTACCAGAACATCATTCTCTGAAACCTGGATATTGGTATCCATATCATAACGTTCCTTGGTAACATACGCAATGTTGTCCAAGTTCACAGTTCCATTACTGAAATCTGTACCACCAATCAAATAACTGTAGCCACTTCTCAGATATTCGTGTTTTTTTAAGCCTTGCCATCCGATTCTCGCCTTTGGGATAATGACTTGGTTAAAAGTCACAGGTGTCCAATCATCAGCATAACCATCCAGGCGCGTCTTTTTTGTGATTAAATCTTCCAACGCACCATCACGAATACCCTTTTTCTTCTCGATTAGTTCTGCAAGGTCATCGATGTAGGTATCAAACTGAGAAAGAGTACGGGCAATTTCTTCTTGCTCTGGCTTCTCAGGTAAATGTATTTCTGTATCTAATATGATGCTGTTGTAAAGTCTTTGAATAGTTGTCCCTTCCAGTGCATTCCACGGAAAAGAACGATAAAACCACCACAAAAATTTTCTATCGATTGCATCCTTATCCACTTTCAACCAAACAATATTGGAATCTTGAAAATAGGAATCCTTTCCGTCGAAAATAACAGTCTTTCCAATAGTTCCAGCTGCGGAAATTAGAATATCGCCTTTTTCAGGATAAGGATATAACAGCTTATATTTTTCATACAATTCTTGCGAAATATAAGCATCGGCTTTGCCACCAAATGTACTAATTTTATAAAATGGAATCGCACCATATGTTTTAGTTTGGTTTTGAAAAATACGGCGACACATTTGAATGTATCCAATATCCCTCAATTGCTTTGTTGCCCAATCAGTAGGATAAGTTACCATTTGTATCCCATCCTTTCCAGAGCCGATACTACTGCTGCTCTTGATTTCGCAGTTCTGTCCTCAATCTCACCAAGGGTGTGTTCATAACGCTTTGCAATCAACAGCACCTTGGAAGAAAGCGTATTCAGAACCTGCTCGACTTCATCGCATACATCCGCCGACAATTTTGTCATCCACTTCATATCAAAGAGAAGATGCTTGATTTCTTCATCGGTCAGTTCCGCATATTTTGTCACCAGTTTTTCATCAAGTGCTTTACGGGCTGCTTTATATACCTTGTCCACGGCATCCATCTCGGCATACTTCTGTGCGTAAAGTGTCAATGCCGCATATTCATCTGCGTAGATTTCCGGCACTACAGCAGTCTCAGCAGCAATTTTCAATGCCGCTTTCAGTTTCGCCTTACCAAAAGTACCATTCTTATTGCGAATGTCAAACTCGCCCAATTCAGGCTCTTCTTGAATAAGAGCCTCCATCTCATAAGTCTTGTCTTCGTCAAACAGTGCCACAAGCTGTACCATAGCATCCATAACAGCAGAAGTCTTCTTTGCGTCCAATTCCTTAATGCGCTTATTCAAGTTTGCCTTCGGAATGCTGTCGCCCTTTTCATTGAGAGCTTCCTTCAGAAGACCTTCATCTCCGGACTCTTCTTCACGCATTTCATCCAATTCTGCCTCCAGTGCTGCAGACTGCTCCATCAATGCAGTAAGTTCTGCAAGTTCCTCTGCAAAGAAAACTGTCTCCATAATTTCCTTCGGAATCAGCGCACCTTCAAAAGATTTTACCTTGGTAGTATCATCAACCTCTACAGTTTCTCCGCTTTCATCCTTCTGCTTTTTCTTCGCATATTCGTAATCAATTTCTCTTGCAACCGCATAACCGCCTGCTTTGATAGCATACACATCATCCTGTAACTTTGCGTTCCAGTAATTCAGCAGGCAATCATAAACATCATAATTGTCAAGCAGTCTTGCCTGTTCATACGCCACACGAAGCATTGCTGCAATCGCACGAATAAGTTCCTTCGGATTGGTATCTGCATCAATGCCAAGGAGAATATCCTTAACTTCCGTCTTCCACTGCTCAAAAATATCTTCTGTTTCATGTTGTTTTTCATCAAGGATGCTCTTGTCCTGGCTGATAACACCTTCAATCTCACCAGATGCAAGGGCGAGTGTATAAATATTATGCACTTCATCAATGCAAGTAAAAATCTCCTGCTTGAGATCAGGTGCGATAGACCACAGTTTCTTAAGCGAATCAACATCTGTTCCCGGAATACCACCCTTTAAGTGGGCAGCAATATTCTGCGGAAGCGTATCATCAATTTTCGGGATGTATCTCGGAATGTTCAGATTGCCTCCGTTTTCATCCAACACATCGCTGTATTTCACAAAACGAGAGTATCCCGGAATAATGTCTTGATTGATGAAGGTCTGAACAATTTTCTCAATATCCTGTTCACGAAGTCTATTCTTGCTACCATCCTTCTTAAAGCCACGGCTGGCATCAATCAGGAAAATACCTTCTCTTGTTTCCGCATCTTCCTTATCGATGATGATAATGCAAGCGGGAATTCCTGTACCATAAAACAGGTTTGGCGGCAGACTTACAACGCCCTTGATATATCTTTTTTTCAAGATTTCAATACGGATAGTTTCCTCGGCATTGCCTCTGAATAAAACGCCGTGAGGCATAACAATACCTGCTTTACCTTTGGTGTCCAACGATTTCAAAACGTGCAAGAACCAGGCATAGTCGCCATTCTTTTCAGGCGGAATGCTATACCCATCAAATCTCTTATATTTATCCTCACTCGGCTTAATTCCGTCCGTCCAAGATTTATCGGAGAAGGGCGGATTCATCACGATGAAGTCAAATTTTTTCAGTTCATCAAACTCATCTTTGTACTGCGGTGTGGACAGCGTATTGCCGCTCTTGATTTCGCCAGTACCCTTGTTGTGCAAGATGAAGTTCATCTTTGCCAAACCTGCGGTATCAGGATACTTTTCCTGTCCGAAGATAGTCACAATGGAATCACCGTTTTCGTCCACAGGTGCCTCATCAGCAGACCTAATAAGAAGGCTGCCACTGCCTGCGGCCGGGTCATACAATGTCCATTTCTTTGTCGGCATCTCCTTAATATTGCCAATGCCAATCAAACGAGCAATAATACGGGACACCTCACTCGGTGTATAGAACTGCCCCTTGCTCTTACCGGATTCCTGTGCGAATTTCATCATGAAATACTCATAGGCATCACCGATAATATCATCGCCACTTGCACGGTTATTTTTAAAGTCAATCGCAGGATTCTGGAATACGGCAATCAAGCCGGAAACCTTATCTACGAGTTCTTTACTGGAGCCTAATTCTTCCGGGTTATTAAAACTGACATCAGGAAGGGAACCCTGCAGACGGTTGTCCTCAAGGAACTTCTGGATAATCTTATCCACACGCTCGCCTACGTCACTCTTGCCTTTTGCAGCAATCAAATCTTCAAAAGATGCACCCTTACTAATAGTAAATTCAGCAAAAGGTTGTCCCTTATATCTGTCAGACACATATTTGAAAAACAGCAGAACTAACACGTAATCCTTATAACGTGACGGCTCCACACCGCCCCTCAGCTTATTACAAGCCTCCCAGAGCATTGAATACAATTCAGATTTCTTCACAGCCATAGCCCTCTTTTATCTCCATTCTAATAAGTTATTCTTTAAAACATACGCTATCATTCGATAGCACTCTTTCCGCTTTTTACCCACGCATCTAATTCAGAGGATTTAAACTTCCACTTCTTTCCGATTTTATGGGCAGGAATACCTGTGTCTTTTTTTATCCAGTCTCTAACTGTAATAGGCTTAACACCTAAATATTCTGCGGCTTCTTCAATGCCTATCCATTTGTCATTCATCATTTCATTCACTATTTTCACCTCGTCAAATGTTGATGGTTACAAAACTCCTTTTTATATTATATCACCATTTTCGCCTGTTTTCAATAGGTTATGTGATGTTTATTGATGTTTTGTGATATTTCAGGCGAAAAAACCATAATAAAAAATCCCGAGAGCTGGAAATACCTCCAACACTCGGGACGTTTTGCTTTCAAGCTACCTCTGTATTCAGTTGCTTATAAATATTTCTTAAAGGCTTTCTTCATTTTAAGAGCCATATCCATCATCCAATCAAATTGTTCAGACCATGTATCCTTATTATCGAAATCGACCGTTTTATACACCAGGATACGGCTTGCTTTTTTCTCTGGAAGTTCGTTCCACTCAAGTTGCACACCCATCTCCTGTTCAATAGTAGCCTTGTTGGAATAGAACTTATGATACAGTTCCTTGTCATCGGAAATATACCATTCCACAAGAGCGTGGTTGTATTTTCTTATTTGCGACATACTGATGTGGCAAGCAGAGGAGCCGACACTGAATGTCATCCAATGGTCGGTACTTGCTTTCCTTTTATTGAACTGCTTTGCAAATGCATTATTTTGGAATGCATAGTCATTAAAGGCAACCCAATAATCGTATCTTGCCTGCAGCGTAGGGGAATTGCTGGTATTACGCTTGATTTCCTTTGTCCAGTCATTCGGCTTTTCTACAACCTCGAACTTAACGGCAATATCAGAACTGCCGATTTGATACAACTTGATTTCAACAAGGAAGAACGCAATATTCTCATCGGTGTGATTGTTCAACCATTCGATAGCCGAACGATGTTCCTCTCTTGCTCTCTTTACAACCCAAATCACGATATCAGCAGATTTCCCGGAGGCATATGTAATCAGCTTCCCCAGGTGGTCATGGTTCGTATCCTCAAGCTGATTCTCGATGATAATTTTTCTATCAGTTCCGGTTTCTGTTGCGTAGATATCCACATTAAAGTCACCAACACTGGACTCCGTCTCATCAACGGTTATCTCCAATCCAACGGCATCTGCCAACAGGGTAAGATTATCCTCTTCCGCAAGCCAAGGAGTAAAGTCCAATGCTTCATGCGGCCAGACCTTTCGTAAGTCTTTTATTTCTTTTAATTTCCCTAAATTTATCATGGTACTGTTCCTCCTTGTCGCAAGATAATCGTCTTATCCACTCGACCTATTACAAAATCATCTTATCAACTCAACCTTGTCCATTTTCAACCTGTCAACTCAACCCTTGTTTTTATTACACGGCAAGGGTAAATTGTTATCCAAAAGAGCAGATACGAAACGCACTTCCAACACTCGGAAATGCTTTATTTTCAAGCCTTTTTCGGTATTTACTTCTGTACTTTTGACATCAACACGACACACTCCACATGCCCCGTACGCGGAAACAGATCAAACGCCCGCGCCTTTTCCGTTTTATAACCAAGCTCAGCAAGCCTTGCGCAGTCGCGGGCGGCGGTGGCAGGATTGCAGGATATCATAACGATTCTTTCGGGTGACATTTTCGCGCAGGCTGCGAGGGTTTCTTCTCCGCAGCCCTTGCGAGGCGGGTCGAGAATAATAACGTCGGGCTTCAAGCCTCTTTCGGCAAGATTTTCGGCGGCTTCTCCCGCGTCGGCGCAAATAAATTCTGTGTTGAAAAATTCGCTTGCGGCGGCATTGCGCTTGGCGTTTTCCACCGCTTCGGGAACTATCTCCGCGCCAATAACACGCCTTGCTTCCCGCGCCATGGAAAGTCCGATCGTTCCCGCGCCGCAATACAGATCAAGCAGAACCTTGCCGCGCGGCTGCGCAAATTCGGCGGCTTGCTTATAGAGCTGCTCAGCCGCGGGAGTGTTCACCTGATAAAACGACCTCGGCGATATCTCGACGCTCACCCCGCACATGGTGTCGGATATCTCCGCGCGCCCTTTCAGCACTGTCTCTTTGTCCCCGAGAATAACGTTGGTTTTCTCGCTGTTGATATTGAGCACTACCCCCGTTATATGCGGGAATTTCTCCGTGACCTCCGCGGCAAGCCCCGACAGCTCGGGAACACTTTTCCGCGCGACAATGCAAAGGCATATCTCGCCGCTGTAATACCCCTTACGCAGGAAAATGTGCCGCAGAACCCCCTCGTGCTTTTCCTCGTTGTATATCGAGATATGTCGGCGGTTTATGTATTCCAGCACAAATTTCGTTATCTCCGCGAAAATCTCGGGCTGGAGCGGACAGCGCTCCACTTTGATAACACGATGGCTTCTCGGCGCGAAAAATCCGCAGTAAGCGCCGTTATCACTCCGCGCAAGCGGCATCTGAAGTTTGTTGCGGTAGTTCTCTGAGCATTCGCTGCCGATTATCGGGAGAAATTCGGGCGATAGATTTTTCCCGAGCCGCCCGAAAGCGTCACGGACTATTTGCTCCTTAGCCCGCAGCTCCGCTTCATAAGTGATATGACGAAAAACGCAGCCCCCGCATTTACCGAACATGGGACAGCTGCTTTCCGTTCTGTCGGGAGAGGATGTGATAATTTCTTCGATTTTTCCGAACGCGTAGCTTTTAAGCACCTTAACTATGCGGCAGGATATAACGTCCCCTACCGCCGTAAACGGAACGAATACCGCCATTCCATCACATCTGCCTACGCCGCTTCCCTCGCTTGTGAGCGAGGTGATTTCCAGTTTTACGATATCGTTTTTCGTCATACTCCATAAGGAATTTCAAAATTCCGCCCGAACATACAGTATGTTCGGGCGGAATCGATCGGCGTTTGGCATACGCAACGCTTATTGAAATTCGCACGCCTCCATTGTATTGATATTTGTAAAAGTTGATTTAAACCCGTTTCTCCCCATCACTTAAGGTACTTCTTTATAACAAGATTATAAAGAAGCGTTCCCGCGAAAGCTCCCAGAAATGTTCCGATAAATCTTCCCATAAAATCACCTCCTTATCGGCTTTCCGAAATCATGGCAATCTGCGTACAAGCTTTGTACGGTGTTGCCTTATATCTCACCCAGACTCCTCGCTTTAAGATAAGCGTTGATAAAGCCGTCTATATCCCCGTCCATGACCGCCTGGATATTACCGCTTTCAAAGCTGGTACGGTGATCCTTGGCAAGGGTATAGGGCATAAATACATAAGACCGTATCTGGCTGCCCCACTCGATCTTGAGCTGTTCTCCCTTGATATCCGATATCTTGTCAAGGTGCTCCTGCTCCTTGATCTGCACCAGTTTTGACATCAGCATTTTCATGGCAAAATCGCGGTTCTGCACCTGGCTGCGCTGGGTCTGGCAGGCTACCACTATTCCCGTGGGCTTGTGGATAAGCCTTACCGCCGACGAGGTCTTGTTGATATGCTGACCGCCCGCGCCGCTTGCTCTGAATACTTCCATCTCCACATCCTCGGGACGGATATCCACCGTGACGTCCTTTTCCAGCTCCGGCATTACCTCAACGCTGGCGAAGCTGGTCTGCCTCCGTCCCGATGCGTCAAAGGGCGAAATGCGCACAAGGCGGTGTACGCCGTGCTCCGACTTAAGAAATCCGTAGGCGTTGAAGCCCTGTATATGGATAGAAGCGCTTTTTATTCCCGCCGCTTCTCCGTCAAGGATATCCAGCACTTCCGTCTTGAATCCGTGTCTGTCCGCCCATTTGGTGTACATTCTTATCAGCATGGACACCCAATCCTGCGCCTCCGTGCCGCCCGCGCCCGCGTGGAACGACAATATGGCGCTGCTGCTGTCGTATTCCCCCGTCAGAAGCGTTGCGAGCCGCTGCTCCTCAAGCTCGGTCTTTACCGTCTGAGCGAGCGCGTTCACCTCGTCCACCATGGACTCATCGCCGCTTTCCTCCGCAAGCTCGATCATGGTGAGCACGTCCTCCTGATTGCTTTTCAGCTTTTCAAAGCCCGATATAGCCGCCTTATATTGACTGATTTGCTGCAATATCGCCTGTGATTTCTCGGGATCGTCCCAGAAAGTAGGCTCGGTGGATTTCATCTCCAGCTCGTCCAGCTTTACCTTTATCCCATCAAGATTGAGCGCCCCGCGGAGCTCCTCTATCTCGGGCGTGAGCGCCTCCATTGCAAGTCTTGTTTCATCGTACTGTATCATAATTTCTCCCTTTTGTCAAAGCACAAATTGCCTATTTATCCATTATTCATAATATTATAACACATTCCGGCGCTTTTTTCAATAGTTTTTGAAGATTTTCCCACAAGACAAAAAAGGGCTGCAATTCGCAGCCCGTCAGCTTGTAGAAAAAGTTACGGCAACGCAATGTTG
>CAMWLH010000079.1 GCA_947175045.1 uncultured Clostridia bacterium
GCTGTATAACGGAATGATGATGTGCAGGTTGTATCAGTATTTTAAGGTTTAATGCGCTGAATAAGTCCCGCCAAGAGCGGCAAAATGCCCGCGCAGGGGAATTTCAAAAAAGGTCGAGTTTGCCGAAGGGCAAACCAAGACCGGTTCCCGCAATAGCGCGGAGCGGAACAAAGTGGAGCGGAGCGTGCTTGCGGGAATATTGAAATTCTTTTAAATAAGGACAAATTATGAAGAACAAATCAAAGCCGATTTTTATAACGAGGGAGTATCCGGCGGTATTTCTGTACCTTGCCGCGATAAGTCTTTCGCTGATGTATGTTATAAGCAGAAGTCGGATCGTGGTGTGCACGGTCGCGATGACGGTGTTCAGCGTGGGGGTATTCATGCTGTTTTACGCGCTGAGAAGGCATAAGGGGTTTGCGGCGCTGGCAGCGCTGGCGCTGGGATTTGTGTGTATGACGCTGCTTCATATGGGGCAGTATACCCGCGGCGGTAACAGCATCATGGATTATATTTTTACCGCGTCGAGCTTTTTCGACCCGTTTTTCGCGGGGGCGAGCATAGTTATATTTTCGGCGGTAGTTGGATTTACCTGCTGCTATTTTCTGGTGTATTCGCCGAGACCCTGCTTTCTTATGCTGCCGTCGTTTATTCCGCTGATACTTTCGGCGAGAACGGCGGGGGGGCTGCCGGAGGGGATGCTGATATTTATGCTGGCGGGATTCGCGGCTTCGGCGGCGGTGATGGCTCACCCGGAGTTCCCCGCGGAGAATATATACATAAGAGATAAGAGGTCGGCGCGCGAGAGGATAGGCGCGGTGCTGACGGCGGGAGCCGTACTGGCGGGGCTGCTGGCGGTCATACCGAGAAGCGACGAGACCCCGCAGGGGGAGTATTTGGATAATGTGTTCTCGGAAACGGGAGGATATTACGCGGCTTCGGAGCGGCTGACGAATTTTCTTATGTCGTCATCGGTGAACACGGGAGCTAATTCTCCGCAGGGGAATCTTCTGTTTATCGCCAAGGCGGACGCGCCCATGACGGTGGTGCGCTGGGCGTTTGACGAGTATTACGGCAGCGACGGCTGGCGAACGTCGAGGGAGTTCGACACAGGTTACGCGGATTGGCAGAGCACGGCGAACCACAGCTCCGCGGAGCTTGTTTACAGGCTGAAAAACTCGGCGGAGGAGGGCAGGCTGGAGGAGTACGCGGGGCTGCTCGAGGATGTTCCATATTCGGTAAATTATATCAGCGGTCAATATATCGAGGACGGAACGGACGCGCTGTCGGCGGATATGGGAATACTGATACAGGACGGCTCGCAGACGAGCGTGATAATCCACCCGAGCGATACGTTCAAGCTGAACGTGCAGTGGTATTCGGGGAGGTCATTCCGCACCATGCGCGACGAGATATTTACCGAGAGCAACCTGCGCAGCAACGCGTCGTATTCGCTGAGCTACTTTACCGACCTGCCCAATGAGGAGTTTATCAAGGCGGTGGAGAAAATTGATTTCGAGCAGCTTATCGCGGACGCGGCGGAAGAGAACGTAATAACCAATTCCACCGCCAACGCCCTTATCGACGAAAGAGATTTCGCGGAGCGCTACCGCGAGGTTACCTACGCAAGGGGTATGACGGAGAACATAGAGCGGCTCGCGGAAGAGATAACGGCGGGTCTTGACTCGGACTATGACAAGGCGCTGGCGATAGAGCGCTGGTTCGGCGAGTCGGGATTTGTGTATGATATGGATTTCGTCCCCGCGGTAGTGGACGCGGAGTATTTCATATTTGACAGCAAAACTGGGATATGCAGCGATTTCGCCACCGCAGCTACCCTTATAGCGAGAGCCGCGGGGCTTACCGCGCGCTATACCGAGGGCTTTAATCTTTCGGAGGAGGTGCTGGAGGAGGACGGGCTGTTCCATGTTACCGACGCGCAGGCGCACGCCGTGTCGTCAATATATATGGAGGGCTTCGGGTGGATGTTGATAGACCCGACGCGGTACGTTCCCGTTGTGAATGACGAGGAGGGCGGCAGCGGAGCGATACTGTTGTGCGTTGTTGCGGCGGGCATTATTGCCGTGGTCGTGATGATATTCCGCAGGCAGCTTTCCGAGCTGCTGTTCGCCGCCGCGTTCCCATTGCGCAAGCCAAAAAGCAAAATACGCGGGGTATATCTCCGTACAAGGGCGCTGGCGGCTTCGATAAGCGGGAAAAATCCCGATAGCACCGCGGTGGGAGAGGTGCGTGATATAATAACGAGAACGCTGTCGCTGCCCAGGCAGGCGAACAGGATATGTGACGCCGCCGACGAGCTTTTCTACGGCAGTGGCGGCACGGCGGAAACAAAGGGACTGCTGCGCTGCTACAAGCAGATAAAGAAAATGAAAAGGAGAATGAGGAAATGCCGCATATCGCAAGCTATATCCAGGCGCTGGCGTTCGCGCTGCTCTTTCTTGTTTTCATTAACGGCAGCATAGGCTGGGCGCTGGTGTACGTCCTGGTGGGAGTGGGACTGCTCTCCGCGCTCACCTGCGTGTTTTCGCGGAAGAATTTCACTGTGGAGCTAAAGCCCCGCACGGAGTTCGCGGAGTACGGCGACAGAATAGAGTACGACGTTGCGGTCAGCAAGAAAGGCTTCTGTTTCCTGCCGTTTATCGAGATCAAAATATGCGGCAGCGCCGAAGCGGTGGTGCAGACCTCGCTGCTGTTCCGCCGGCAGGCGGTGGTAACAGGCTCATATAAGGCGGAGCGGAGCGGCATGAACACTATTACCGCGCAGTCGGCGGCGTTAAGGGATTTCTGGAGCATTGTGCGCCTGCGCACCGCCGTATCTGAAACGGCGCTTATCGCGGTAACTCCGCGCCCGATGGAGTATTCGGGCCCCGAGGTGGTAATGAAGACCCTGCCCTCGGAGGACGAGGAGGCGGAGGAGGGACGCTCGGTGATGTCGGGCGGTCTGCCCGGGTATGAGCACAGGGAGTACTCCCCCGGGGACTCGCTGCGGCGCATAAACTACAAGCTTTCGGCTAAAAAGCGTCGGCTTATGGTAAGGCTGGACGAATCCAACGGGCTGGCGAGCACAAATCTGCTTATAGCGGAGAGCGGGCTTTCCGAGTGCTGCGATCTGGCGTTCGCGCTGGCACGGCAGCTCGTTATGCGCGGCGGAACGGTAAAGATATTTCATACCGGGGACAGCATAACGGCGGCTACCCCCGAGACCCTCGCGAAAATGCGGGAGTGGCTCGCGTTCAGATATTACGGGAACAACGAGACTGACGGCGAGCTGCAAGAGGAGGATTCACCGACCGCAGAAATGCCCGATGTGATATTCAGCGGGGCAGGGGAAGTACAGGTCGTGGCTCAGTAAAATTGTTGCTCTTAAAAAAATTTTCTTTAAGGTTGCAATTTTCATAAAAGTATGATATAATAGACATAGCGGTTTTTTACGAGGAAAATAAACGATAATATTCTCTATTAAAGGAGGCTATTTCAATATGACAAAAGGATTGAAAAGGCTTGCGGCTTTGCTGGCGGTATGCACGGCGCTCGGGGCGGCGGGCTGCAAGGGCGATACGGACAGCGGCGCGGCAACGGGAGAGGGGACTGTCGAGGCGTCCACGTCGGAGCCGGTAGAGGAGACTGTTAAGGTAGGGTATATCTTCAACGGCAAGGCGGACGGCGGCGGGACTACGGAGGAGATCAATCTTCAGCGCCTTAAGGCGGCGGGACATTCCGATATTATTACCGAATACATTGACAACGTTACGATATCCGATTTCGGAGAGGCGGTCAAGACGCTGGCGGAGGACGGCTGCACCTATATCGTGGCGGCAAGCCCCGTTTACTCGCATGTGGTCACCAGCGTAGCGGGAAAATACATGAACATCAATTTCGTGTCGTTAGGCTCTCATGTGAGCAGCGCGAACGTGTACGCTTACACCGAGATACCCTATCAGGCGGGATATGTCGCGGGACTGGCGGCAGCGTTCAACTCCGATAACGAGAAGGTGGGCGTGGTCGCGGACGTCGGGCAGTTTTACTACACTTCGTTTATCAACGCCGTAACGCTCGGAGCGCAGCTTGTGTATGAGAACGCTTCGGTAGTGGCTGCTACGGCTGTCGAGGACGGCGAGATACGCAAAGCGGTAGACGCTCTTGTCGCCGAGGGCTGCGATGTTATCGTAAGCTATACCGAATCATCCGAGACCGCGGAATACTGTGAGAGCAAGGGAATAAAATTCGTGGGTAACATAAACTACGGCGAGAGCGCGGCGGATTATGAGAATATGATAATGTATTATTACAGCTCGCGTGACAGCTTTTTCCTTTCACAGTTCAAGCAGATAACGCTTGACACATGGCTCGCGGACGAGTATGTGGGCTCTATGGGCAACGGGGTAATCAATATCTCCGAGGCGCTGCCCGCCGCAAAGGACGGCACGCAGGCGCTTATGAATACTCTCGCGGCAAAGGTCTCCGGCGGACAGGCTTACATTTTCAGCGGAGAGCTTAAGGATACAAGCGGGAGTATCAAGTATATGCAGTACGACAGCATGAGCGAAAGCGAGATATATAATATGGAGTGGTACGTTTACGGGACTAAGGTTCTGGATACATTCCGCCAGCCCAAGGAAGAGCTTGAGATCAACAGCTTTGAGATAAAGGAATAGTCAATACCGCGCGTCAACAAAACGCGCGGTATTTTTTATAAAAAGTTCCCGCGCCCCATACGGGCGCGGGATATTTTCGTTTTACTGTGCTGTGGTCACTGCGCTTATAAACGCATTTGACGCTTCCTCAAGCGCCTTCATCTTTTTCCTCGCGTCTCTAAGCAGAGGAACGGAAAGGCTGCCGTCGTTAAGGGAATCGGTTATTCTGTTAAGGCTGTTCATTGCCTCTGTACCGGCTGTTTCGAGCTTTTCCAGCAACTTTACTATTTCGTCGTCTTCAAGATCGTATCCCGAACTGAGGATCGCCATAGCGCAATCGCCGGAGATATCGTAGTAGGCGGTCATAAGCTCCTCGTAGCCCATGCTGTCAAAATCGTAGGAGGTACCGCCGTTGGGGGTAACTCCCGTTATGGGAGTTTCCTTTGCTTCCTTTTCAAGAGCGGAGATAGTGTCCTCCAGCTTCTCTAGCTGCGCAGTGAAGCCCTCAAGCTCCTCTTGGGTCATGGTGTAGCCCATCTCGTAATACAGGTCGTAGAGGTCTCCGTTCAGATCGTCGCACCTTGATTTCAGAGACTCGCTTATATTCGGGTGGGAATATATGCTGCTTACCGCCGAGATATCCTCATACACGCGCTCCATAAGCGCAGAAATGTCATCTGTGCTGGCGTTGGGGACGGGAACGTTGGAGAACATTTTGGAGGATTCCCCGAGAGCCTCGGCAACGTACTGCGCGTACCAAGAGTCGGAGGAAGCGACCTTGTCCTTAAGCGCGCCGAACAGCGCGGAAATCTCTTCCATAGCTGCCTTGTCAGCCTCGCTCAGCTCCTTGTCGTATCCGCTGTAGCCGTACATGAAGTAGTAGGAGGTAAGGTAGTCCGCCAGGGTGTCGCTTATCTCTATTACATCACCCGAGGGAACCGTTACCTTGCCGTCGGAACTGCTGACGGAGGTGTTTAACGCTATGCTGCCGTACTGGGGAATCTCCATCTTTATGCTGCACGCGTAAGCGTCGCCGTCCAGCTTGGAGGAAAGTGTGAATTTGGAAGCGGAAAGCGCCGTCAGCACTGCCGCGTCCTCGCTGCTGATGTCCTCGGTAAAGTCCGCGGGAGGAGTTACGGTCAGCGTGTAGGTGCCGACAGTCACGTCGTTGCCGAGGAATTTCTCGGTCTTTACGCCGCTGTATTCAATGTTTGCAGCGTAGCTTTCTTCATCGGCGCGGAGCTTAAGGCTTACCGAGCCGTCGGTCTCGGAGGTCTTGCGCACCAGCGCGGAAACGTTGAACTCGCTGTCGTAGGTGTTGTCCTCAAAGCCCCAGGTGGAGCGGTGACCGAATTCCGCCGCAAGTACGTCCTTGCTCTCAACATAACCGAAAACAGAGCTCTGAGTGGAGGAATACATACCAGAATACTCAAATTCCTCGGAGTTTGCGAAATTTAGCTCGTATCTCTTGCCCAGCACGTTGTTGTTCTTATCAACTACCGACTTTACAATGATCGAGTAGCCCTCGCTCACGTTGATATCGAACGCGTAGATGATGTCCTCCCTGTACTCGTCAAGGGTGAGCTCCATACCGCATTCCTCTACATATTCGATTATCTTGCCGCTGAAATAGGTATCGTCCGCGATATGCCTGCCGATCTCCGCGAACATATCCTCGATAAGCCCGTTATTCATGGTGGCGGTGATAAGAGTGCCGTGAGCCCTTGCGTCGCTCGCGTAAAGCTCGCCGTCGCTTGTGATCTCAATATCAGAGTTCTCGTAATATTTGAGATAGATGTCTATGATCTCCCCGATCAGGCGGGAAATTTCCTTGTCGTCAAGCTCCAGCTCAGGGGTCTCCTCGGCGTAAACCACCTCGCCGTCCTTCATAACATATTTTATGGCCTTATCCGAGCCGAAGGGGAAGCATACATAAACCGTGCCGTCGGAGAGCATGAACGCCTGCGCGTTGACGGTCAGACCGCCCTCGGTCATCTCCAGCCCGAACATTGCCGCGTCCTTTTCGGCGGTAATGTCATATGTAAGAGTGGTGGAGTTGATCGCTTCAAGAGCCTTGTCAAACTCCGCCATGACTTCGTCGTCCAAGCTGCCGAAAAGCAGCGCCCTGGCGGTGTCGGTCAGCGTGACGTCGGTATCGAGCTTCACTGAAACGGAGTTCACGCCGTAGGTGTCCAGCATCGCCTTTTCGTACTGCTCCAGCATCGTGGCAAACTGCGACATGGGGTCGGAGTTGTGGGTCATTATGGTGTGAGCCGCGTAATCGGTATCTTCGTGGAGATTTACTGCCGCCGCAGCCGCGTAGGAAGCACTCGCGCTCTTTATGCCCTGCGCTATAACGGGGTTGTTTGCGTATTCCGCTACATTCTTGAGCCCGTTGCCCTCGATCATGGAGGCATAGCGGCTGTTGCCCATAAGCGCGTTCATTATGGGACCCTTATTTATAAAGAATACTATCGCCATGATCGCCGCTATCGCAACAACTGTCGCGCCTATTATAATGGCTATCTTGCCGCCGTTACGCTTCTTTATGGGAGTGACTGCGACTGCTGTCGCGCTTGAAAATCCCATATCGCCGAAATCGGCGGTGGCAGGCTGGGTACCGGGCTTTGCCAGATCTACCTTTTGAGCGCTGTCCTGCGAGGGAACTGCCGCGAATACCGACGCGCTGACCGGCGCGGTAGCCGTGACAGGTGCGGTGATTGCGTTTGCCGTGTCGTTCACGGGGGTGGGAACTCCGAAGCCGCTTGCTGTCGGCGCGCTGTCTACGGGGGTGGGTATTCCCGCGGGTATCGCGTTCTCTGCGGGTGTGGGCGCCGCCGCGGGAGCGGTGGAGGGCATAGCCGCCACAAGGCTCTCCGAAGCGCTTGCGGGCGCGTCGACGTTCCCCGCGTAGCCCATGCTTTCGGGCTTGGTCTCCTTTGCTCCTACGGGAGTACCGCAGACGGAGCAGAATTTGGAGCCCGCTTTAAGCTCCAGACCGCAGTTTGTGCAAAACAGCGGCGCAGGAGCGCATTTCTGACCGCACTCGGGGCAGAATTTTGCGCTGTCGGTTATTTCACTGCTGCAATTACTACAAATCATAATATTTTCCTTTCGTTTTGAATGGCTTTGGGTATCACTTCTATTATATAACGAAATTTGCCGCCTGTCAATAGTATCTATGCCGAATTTCGACCTTAAAAACTGTGATTTCTTATAAATACCGCGTAGAAATACGGCAATATAACGACTGCGCAGCAAAGGGACACTGAAAAAGAGCAGTATAACGCCCCCGCAGGGGAATTTCAAAAAGGTCATCGTTTGCCATTCGGCAAACGATGACCGCAGTCTGTAAAAGGTTATAGCGACGTAATAATGACGCAGGAATTTTTCGCAAGCCGATTTAAAAGCGCAGCCCGCTTTGCGTGCTATCCCTAACGAAGAAATAAGAATTATGTACCACCCGCAAGGAATGACCTTGCGGGATCGGTGCTTTTATGCGGATTTCCCGAGTTCCTCCGCTATGAACGCCTCATCGCATTCGAATGTATAGCGGATAATAATCGTATTCCCACAGGTTCGCGAATACTTTTCGGGCTTCTCGAACACTTCTATCCTGCGAATGAACACTCGAAGCAGTTCGG
>CAMWLH010000080.1 GCA_947175045.1 uncultured Clostridia bacterium
AGGAGATAAAGTTTACCGATTTAGGCTCATTTCTGTATTATGATTTCTTCCGCGGGATTGCTCAAAATTATCTCCCGAACCGCTGCAAAAACTGCGGAAAGTACTTCTTAATTCGCGGAAGTTGGTACTATACATACTGCGACAACCCACTTGCGGACGAGCCGGACAAGACCTGCCGCGATGTTGGTTCAAAACGGAGTTACGAGAAAAAATGCAAAAACGATCCGATCTGGCAGACCTACAATCGCGCTTATAAGGCTCACTATGCGAGGTATATGAAAAAGAAAATGACGGTTGCCGAGTTTGAGGAGTGGTCGCTATTTGCTTCCGAAATTCGGGATAAGGCATTAGCAGGGGAGATGGCGTTCGAGCAATACTATGCTGATATTCGGAAGTAAATAGACGAGGTGGTGAAACACCACCTCGTCCTCTTTACCGCGCCTATTCTTTGTTTTATGTCGCTCAATTTTTGAAAGCGACTCAGTCACACGCAGTAACTCAGTCGCTTTGCATTGGGCAACTCATTTTTACTGTATTATCCCAAGTTCAAAAAGCCAATTGGACACACTTTGCGACATGGTATCCATTTCATGCTCCTGAATAGCAAGTCCGTCCTCTATGGTGGCATCCGGCAAAGTTTCTTTCAGCGAGTTTATGCTTTTCCCCCATACTCCGTTCCCGTAGGACGTAAAAGGGATAACAGTCTTTTCCGAAAAATCATACTCATCCAGAAAAGTAAAGACCGGCATCGGCATATTGTTCCACCAATTAGGATATCCGATAAAAACAATGTCGTATTTTTTAATATCATCAATATGATAAGCAAGCTGCGGGCGGGCGTTATCGCGCTGTTCCCGTGAAGCGATACCGGACAACTCGTCAATGTCATCGGTATAAGGTGTTATGGGAGTTATTTCAAAAATATCGCCTCCCGTATTGCTTTGAATTTCGTCGGCAAGCTGTTTCGTGTGACCAGACCAGGAAAAATACGCTACCAAAATACCGCTGCCGGTTTGCGGTTCATCTTGGTTATCTGTTTTCGTATCACTGCCATTGTCCGATGCGGTGTCTAAGCCGCTTTCCGACAGCTCAGCGTTGGTGTTTAATCCGCTCCGCTCTGTTTCTTCCGACGAGCTTTCCTTGTCGAAAGAAAAAGCGGCACTGCTTGAATATATGTTAACGCTGCTTTCGGGTGACGGCGAGTTGCCATTGCAGCCACTGAGCAAACATATCGTCGCCACCGACATACACATCACAAAAAACTTTTTTACCATAACAAGTATTCCTCCTGTTTCCTAAGATTTCAAAACACTAATAATTTCCGAAACGATTTGCCGCGGCATTAAACCGTACTCGTTGTACTGTTCCTCCACGGAAACACGGTCTATGAATTTTTTCGGTGCTCCAAAGCACAACACTTTAACGGAGCTATCCCCGTAAAACCGAGCGATTTTTTCTCCAAACCCACCGTCCAACACACCGTTTTCCAAAGTAACAATCATGCGACAGCCGTTCCGAATAAGTCCGTTCAGCGTATCGTTATCCAATTCCGAAACATATCGCGGATTTATAAGCGACACGGATACACCGTGTTCCGTAATCAAAATCCTCCGTGCCTCCGCGCCCAATTCATAGAAGCTGCCAAGCGCCAAGATTGCCGCGTCCGTACCGTTTTCGACGATCTCATATTTTGCCGGAAGAGCATAACGATGCGGCAGCCGAACATTACCGCTTGTTGTCCGTATTCCAGGGACACGGATAATAACGGGCGTTTCTCGTTGCTCGATGCTCCATTCCAGCATATCAAGATATTCCTCTTTACAAGTCGGGGCAAGGAAAATAATATTCGGAATATTTGAAGCAAGCGGAATATCGAACCCCCCCATGTGCGTTTTGCTGCCGTGGGATATTCCAGAAAAAAACACAAGGATCACGGCAGGGCTTTTATTGAGTGCCAAGTCTGACGAAAGTTGATCGTAAGTCCGCTGTAAAAAGGAACTGCTTACTCCGAACACGGGTTTGCAGCCGTTCTTCGCCATGCCCGAAATAAACGTCACGGCGTGATCCTCGGCGATTCCGACATCGACAAATTGATTTGTGAATCTTCTCCGCAGTTCCCGGTCAAACCCGACAATCTTCGGCGTTCCCGCCGTCACGGCGACGATTGTCGGGTCGGTGCTCATTTTATTTATCAGATAATCTCGCGTTAAATTTTCGTAGGTCTCCGCCGTTTCGACAGAGTGTAACGGCTCTCCCATTTTTACATCAAACGGCGCTATGTAATGCCATTTCTCTCTGTCAAGCTCCGCGGGTGGATAACCCTTTCCCTTGACCGTACAAACGTGGACGATCACGGGAGAAGCGATATCTTTTACCTCGGCGAGCACGCCCGACACTTCTTTGAAACTGTTGCCGTTACGCACAAAAAAATAATCAAATCCCATAGCGCGGAACACATTACATTCCGCTTTTCCGCCGCTGTCACGCAAAAGACGAAGATTTTTGTACAATCCGCCTTGATTTTCCGAAATGCTCATATCGTTGTCATTGATAACGATTATGATATTGCCGATAAGCATGGCGGCATTGTTCAAACCCTCCCATGCCTCTCCGCCGCTCAGCGCACCGTCACCGACGACTGCGATTACGTTGTACATTTCGCGTTTTATATCGCGTGCTTTAGCAGTTCCGACCGCTAGACTTATTGCCGTAGAGGTATGCCCGACAGAGAAAAGATCGTGCGGGCTTTCGTCCGGGTCGGTAAATCCGCTTACGCTGCTATATTCGTTCGGATCAACATAGGCAGCTTTTCTATCGGTAAGCAGCTTATGTGTATAGCACTGATGTGAAACATCGAAAATTATCTTGTCATTAGGCGAATCAAAAACATAATGCAGCGCTGTCGTCAGTTCGATCACAGCAAGATTTGAACCGAGATGTCCGCCCGTCACGGATATTCTTTTTATCATTTGCTCGCGAATTTCTCCGCAAAGCCGTTCAAGCTCCGACTCGGATAATCGTTTCAGATCATTCGGAGAAATTATTCCGTCAAGAATTCTGTTCATTCTCTCAACCTCACCACAGCTTATTGATAAGCGTACTTTTTCGCCGTAGCTTCGGGAACCGCCGACTCGTCCCAGCGGTGAATTCCGCGGCTTCGGAGATAATCGCTTGTTACATTAAAATAGGTATGGCACGGACTGCCGCCTATCGGATCGTCCCATGCCGCGTCAACACAGTACCACTCATCATCCAGCCTTACCATATTCCATGAATGCTGTGTACCGCTGCTCGGATTTCCGAAAACCGTTATACACTCAATGTCCAGCATATCCATAAACAATTGAAAGGTTGAAGAATAACCGTGGCACATCGCAGAGCCGTTTATAAGAACTCCGTATGGATCATCACTGTTATCTGCGTAACCGGATGAGCCGCGATCAAAAACTCCGTAATCAAACCTGCAATTATGCGTTATCCAATCGTGAACAGCAAGCTCTTTTTCATAGCCACTCATATTATCGGTTAATTCCCGATCTATAACATTTTGGGCGGCGGTAAGTATTTCGCGGTTTATATCGGATAAACCCGAAGTATCGCCCGAACGCCAAGCCTCAAGTACTGTATCATGATCATAACGGTTTGATGTTTCAATCACGTCTGAACTCGGCGAAGGAGCTTCCGCAATACTTGTCGGCTTTGTTGCCGGTGAATTTGAAATGCTCTCGCTTTCGTTATGGGGGGGAACTGCGGTTTTACCGAAACAGCTTAAAAAAGCGCTTTCTGCTGTCGATACGTTGTCACATATCAAAAGCGCGGCATAATTTCCGTTCGTAGTAATGATGCCGTTTTCTACTGTTTCCGCCTCTTGCGGCGCATAGCCCTCAAACGCACCGACACGGCTCTCTTTATATTCCGTGAGTGCAGTCTGTATCGTTTCGGCGTTCTGCTCGTCTTTCAATACCAAAACAACGATCTCGTCGGCACGCGCTCCGTTTGCGTAACAGATCGCTCCGTCTGTGATCTGCTCCTCGGGAATATTATAAAAGTCCGACAGCCATAGTGAAAAATCCTTGTCATCAAGGGTTATCATGTTAAGATCCGCAAGCTCCGGACATTCATTTATTATTGCCCTTGCTATTTGGACCGCCGTCATATCTGTATTAACTTCTTTTTTCTGTGTGCACCCCGAAAATAACAACACCAAAAACAGTATTAAAATGCTCGTTATCTTTCTCATGACCGTTCCTTTCTTCGGTTTGGAGTATGCTATCAAAGTTCACGAACCGCTATTACATTCACATTAGTAAAATCCTTTGGACACTCGCCCGCATAGCCGTTATAGAAATGCACGAACCATGCGTAATCGTCTTGACTCTCCGATTGTGTCGACGACCAATACCAAATGGTGGATAATCCGTTCATGGTGGCGTTATTGTCCAATTGATAGATCATCTCCAAGGTTTCGTTGACTGCGTCGCGGTTTTCGTACAGAGTACGCAGTTCCTCTATGCTTGGCATATACCACCCCGAGGTCATTTCCCCCGTTAAGCTGTGATTTTTGGCGTAACCGCTTATGAAATCAAACGCAGGAAATTTTTCCGTCTCATCGGATTTCCATTGCAGCGGCTCATTGCTCCTGTAAACCCCGACCGCAAAAAATGCGCCGTTATCCTTTACGCCCGCAACGACTGCCACAGGCAGATCATCGGCGTTCAGCGCAGTCAGCTCGTATGCTTTTATCGAGGAACCGCCGCTCAGTATAATATCGCCGACCGAATATTCTCTCGAGGCGGAGATATTTTCGCTCACGCAGTCGGCAGTTGAGGAAATTTTTTCATTGGGAGCGGCGAAATCAATTGACTCCGATTCTGTTGTTGACGAACTCTCGGTTGTCGTCGACACCTCCTCTTTTGATGCCGTCGGTTTTTCGCCCGCATTTGCGCAGGCTGTCGCCGCAAGCACGATAAATAACAAATTACAAAGATACGCAAATTTCATTTTCATATTGCAACGCCTCCTTTGATTATATGATAAACCTTAGAGTATTCTCTAAGTCAATAGGTGCTATGTGAAAGTTAGATGAAATTTTTCGAGCTATATCGCAAGCGCTTGACATCATCTCAAACCTTAGAGTATACTTAAAGTAAAAGAATGAGTATATAATTCACTTGAGAAAGGAGCAAATATATGTACTACACGGTAAGCGAGGTAGCAAAGCGGCTTGAACTCTCGCCGCACACAATACGGTTTTACAGCAAGGAGGGGCTGCTGGATTTTGTCGAGCGCGACCAGAACGGGAATCGGATATTTAAGGAATCCGATTTTGAACGCCTTTTTATTATTGCCTCATTAAAGCGATCGGGAATGTCGATCAAGCAGATCAGAGAGTTTACAATTCTATGTGATAAAGGCGATTCAACTATTGCCGACCGTTTGAAAATCATTATGGATCAGCGCGAAACGGTGGAAGAGGAGATAACAAAATTACAGGACGCGCTCGACGTTCTCAAATACAAAACGTGGCTGTATGAGGTCGCCTTGGAGGCGGGAACTACCGCTGTTCACGACAATATGCCGCCCGAAAAAATACCTCCCAACATAAGGAAGATCAAGGAGCGGATACGCAAGCTGACCGACGATATGGAACAGCGCTATAAAGCGGCAGCGCAGCATACAGATAACGATGAGTAAGAGGTGTTGTTATGTTTGATTATGAAGTTATACAGTCGCTGAACGACCTTGAAATGCTGGTGTACAACTACATCACCGCACATAAGCAGGAAGTAAAATACATGACAGTTCGAGAGCTTGCGGACGCAGTCCATGTTTCCACCTCGACAGTTATACGCTTTTGCAAGAAAAACGGCTGCGACGGATATTCCGAGTTCAGAATGAAATTCAAACTGTTTTTGTCCGAGGAAAAGAAAAAGCAGCCGCAGAACGCTATCGATGAAATAACGCACTTTTTTCAGAGCGTTTCCACGACCGCGTTTGAGAACAATCTGTCCGTAATATCCACCGTTCTGAAGAACGCGAAGCAGGTCATTTTTATAGGTATAGGCACGTCGGGGCATCTCGGAAAATACGGTGCAAGATTTTTTTCAAATCTTGGGAAGTTCAGCCAGTATATTGAAGATCCGTATTATCCAATTGAAGCCGATATAGATAATACCACTGTGATCGCCTTATCGGTAAGCGGCGAAACTCCCGAGATCATCAAGCTTGCCGAGCGCTTTAAAATGCACAACTGTAAAATAATCAGCATTACAAACAAAAGCGCCTGCACGCTCGCAAAAATGTCCGACTATAATATCTCTTATTATGTAACGGAAAATATGGTGGATAACGAATATAATATTACCACGCAGATTCCCGTTGTTTATCTTATTGAAACGCTTGGGAAGATGTTTTCGTAAAAAACAGGTTGTATCTTCCGTGAAACATTTTCCAAGCCGCGGCATTTGTATCTATTGTACAAAAAAGCGTTGATTTTTCTTTTGATTTTGTGTATAATACAATCACAAGGTTAACCTAAACAACATTATATCGCCTTACGGAAATTTTTTGCACTTAATTTTGATTTGCCGTAAGACCAATGAGGAGGTTATCATATGGCAATTGATTATCGCAAAACGGCGCAAATGCTCGTAGAGGAGCTTGGCGGCAACGACAACATAATCAACGCCGCGCACTGCGCAACAAGACTTCGCTTTGTACTTAAGGACGAATCCATAGTCGACAAGGAAAAAGCGGCAAAGATACCCGGAGTTATCACAACGGTACAGGCGGGCGGACAATTTCAGGTGGTTATCGGCAATCACGTCAAGGACGCTTATCAATACGTTATGGAGCTTGTTACCGTTGATGAAAACGCGGCGGTAACAGGCGGCAAAAAACCGAATTTGTTCAATCGTCTGGTTGACGTCATCTCAAGCATATTCGCTCCGTTTTTGTATACGCTTGCGGCATGCGGTATTCTTCAAGGTATT
The DNA here is from genome assembly GCA_947175045.1 of uncultured Clostridia bacterium. GTDB lineage: Bacteria > Bacillota > Clostridia > Oscillospirales > Ruminococcaceae > CAG-115. Next base: position 6,993 of record CAMWLH010000080.1, read on the forward strand.
CTGGGAATATTCGTCGCGTGCGGCGCGGACACGTCAAACGGCACTTACAGAATACTGAACTTTGTTTCGTGGACGGCGTTTACGTTCCTACCCGTGCTGATATCTATCACAGCTTCAAAAAAATTCGGAATGAACACCTTTGTAGCAGTGGTTATAGCGTGCGCATTGGTTTGTCCCGACTATATCGCAATGGTGGACGCGGGCGAAAGCATTTCGTTTGCCGGAATACCTGTAATGCTGCTAAGCTACACGTCCTCAGTAATTCCTATCATTCTGGCAATATGGGTTGCTTCTTATGTTGAGAAATTCCTCAACAAAATACTTCCGTTGGTTATAAGAAGTCTGTTTTCCGCAATGCTCACTATCGCGGTAATGGTACCGCTGACGCTGCTGGTATTCGGTCCCGTAGGCAACACGATAGGCGGAGCGATCGGAGACGCGTATAACTGGCTATATAATTTAAGCCCGATAGTCGCAGGTGTAATCGTAGGCGGATTGTGGGAGGTTCTTGTAATATTCGGCGTTCACTGGGGTATTACTCCCGTAACCGTCGGGAATTACAGCGCTCTCGGATATGATACCTTCACGGGTATGCAGGCTTCCGCAGTATTCTCGCAGGCGGGTGCCACTCTGGGTGTACTGTTAAAGACCAAGAACAAGGAAATGAAAAAGGTCGCGGGTTCAGCGGCGGTAACGGGACTTTTCGGAATAACCGAGCCTGCTATATATGGCGTTAACCTTCGCTTAAAGCGTCCGATGATCTGCGGCTGTATCGCGGGCGCGGTCGGTGGTGCTATCGCGGGAGGATTCAACGCAGTATCCTGGGGCTATAATATGCCCGGAGTTGCAACTATCCCCGCTTATTTCAAGGCAGGTCACACCACTCAGTTTATCGGTTTCCTGATATCCATTGCAGTATCGTTTGTATTGGGCGCGATCCTGACTTATATCGTTGGATTTAAGGACGATCCTAACCCCGACGATACTCACGAGAAAGAAACTGCAGAGAAAAATGCCGTTGAAAACAAGACTGTGATAACCTACAAGATCGCGGCTCCGTTAAGCGGAAAAAGCGTTCCCATAAGCGAGGTTCACGACGACGTTTTCTCGTCGGAAACGCTTGGAAAGGGTGTAGGAATATATCCCAATGAAGGGATAATCTATGCGCCGTTTGACGGAACTGTCGAAATGCTCGCCGATACAAACCATGCCATAGGACTGCGCTCGGACGATGATATTGCGGTTCTTATCCATGTAGGAATAGAT
>CAMWLH010000081.1 GCA_947175045.1 uncultured Clostridia bacterium
TTTTCACCCCTCCCACGGCATACGCTAGGTAGCGCGGGCCCGTGGGCCCGGAGAGGTGTATACGAGCCAGCCCCTTATAAGTTCGGGAGCCTTCGACAGCTTTCCCCAGACCCGCCGCCAGCTCAAGCAGGGCAGCAGGGCGCTGCTGGAGTTCGCGCAGCAGGAATATTCCCGCCGTGAGGGCGGGCAGCTCGATCTTTTCGGGGACAGCTCCGCGCAGGAATTTGAGTTCCCCAACGCCGAGGAATTTCGCCCCATTCAGCTTTTGCAGATGGAGCATGATGTGGTGGGACTGTATATCTCGGGACATCCCGCGGACGAGTATATCTGCCGCGCCGACGCGGACTGCCTGTATATCGCCGACGCGCTCACCATGCCGGAGGGAAAGCCGCTCTCGGTAATGGGGCTGCTGGTGTCCAACCGCCCCACAACCGCGCGCAATGGCTCTATGATGTCCTTTGCCGCCTTTGAGGATAACTCTGGGGTGATAGACGCGGTGATCTTCCCCGACCTCTATTTGCAGATAGGGCGCATACCTGAGGGGGAGGTCTACTCTGTGCGCGGGCGCATATCCGTCAAAGGGGAGCGCCGCAGCATTATCTGCGAGCGCGTGACCCCCGCCGAGAAGCTCCCCGAGCGCCCACGGCAGACGCTGTATGTCAATATGCATTCCGGCGACGGAGAAAAGTACGCTGCCGTTTCCGCGCTGTTTTCACGGTATAAGGGAATATCACGCGCGCGGATATGCTACAGCGATACCCGCAAGGTAATGAGGCTCACGGGGCTGCGTGGGGTCAGAATATGCGACAGGCTCATCGCGGAGCTTAAAAAGCTGTGCGGCGAGGATAATGTCACCGTTAGAGAATAAATAAGCGCTTTGGTCAGTATATAAGGTAAACGTTTACGAGCTCCCCCGCATAAAATGACATTAAAAAACGGTAAAAATTCCATCTGAATTATACACAGAATTATTCAAAAAAAAGCCCGAAAATTGTGGAAAAAGCCACATTATTATGAACCTTGTAAGCTAAAATAAAAAAAGCACTTGACTAAATGGTGCGAAATATAGTAAAATAGTGTTTGTATGAAACCGAGTGTTCGGTAATAAATATTGGAAATTCAAACAGAGCAAGGCTGAGCTTATACAGAAAAGCAACGCCCGAAAAGAGCGACGTAAAGCCCACGCAGGAAAATTCAAAAAGTGCGCATTTGCCTTAATGGCAAATGCGGCACGGTTTCCGCTAAGCACGCGCAGTGATGTGTAGCGAAGCGGAACGTAACGGAGTGTGCTTAGCGGAAATTTTGAATTTTCAAATTCAGATAAGGAGAGGTAGATATGGAGAAAACAATTGGCGTTCTTACGAGCGGCGGCGACGCTCCGGGAATGAACGCGGCGGTGCGCGCCGTTACCAGAACCGCACTTCAGAAGGGCTTCAAGGTAATCGGCATACGCCGCGGATATAATGGGCTGCTTAACGGCGATATGGTGGAGCTTAAAGCAAGAAACGTTTCCAACATCATTCAGCGCGGCGGCACGGAGATATTCACCGCGCGCTGCAAGGAGTTCAAGGATTGGGAATACGTTCTCAAGGCTAAAGAGGTCTGCGAAAAAGCTAATATGGCGGGCGTTGTTGTCATCGGCGGCGACGGCTCTTTCAGGGGAGCTGCCGACCTGTCCAAGGCGGGTATTCCCTGCGTGGGCATTCCCGGAACCATTGACAACGATATACAGTGCTCGGAATACACCATAGGCTATGATACGGCTATGAACACCGTTATGGAGCTTGTCGACAAGCTGCGCGACACCTCGCACTCGCACGAGCGCTGCGCGGTGGTAGAGGTCATGGGCAGAGGCGCGGGACATATCGCGCTGAATACCGGCATTGCGGTAGGCGCTATCGCGGCGCTGGTTCCGGAAGTCCCCTACGACTTTAACGAGCTTGTAGCGAAAATAAAGAGAGGTCGCGAAACAGGTAAGGAACAGTTTATTATTATCGTTGCCGAGGGTGTAGGCGGTACCGAGGAGCTGGCAAAGCGTATTCAGGAGAGCACGGGTATCGAGTCCAGGGCGACCATTCTCGGTCACGTTCAGCGCGGCGGAAGCCCCACGGTTCGCGACAGAGTTATGGCGAGCGAAATGGGCTATTACGCTGTCGAGCTTCTCGAAAAGGGAATCGGCAACCGCGTTGTCGGAGTCAAGAACGGCAAAGTGTACGACGTTGATATTCAGGAAGCTCTTTCAATGAAAAAGCCCTTTGATGAGCGTCTGTACAAAATAGCAAACAACATTAGTTTCTGATACCGATTTACATTCCGCGTGCAGATGTCCATACGAAAATCCTGTCTGCACGCCGGCCGCAAATCGGTTTAAGGATAAATCAACAGAGTAGAATACCGCGCGTTAAGTGCCCGTCGGACGGAGAGTTGCCGACGGGACGAAAAGCGAACGTATCAATTCGCTTGCGGTGCGGTGTTCGCATCTCGCTGTATATAAATCGAATATTGAGCCATCAGCGGCAAAGCCATTGACCCTTATTCTTTTTGTTTATAGCGAAGTTAGCTGCAAGGAGGATAAATCAAATGGCTTTTTTTACTAACTTCAGAAAATCCGCGCAGGAGCTTAAAAGCGTTCACTGCATTGTAACCATAGGTATGCTGCTGGCAGTGGCAGTAGTGCTTGACGGCTTCGGCTCGATAAGGATCGGTGATTTTTTAAAGATAAATTTCACGTTTCTGCCGCTGTCGCTCATAGGTATTTTGTTTGGTCCGGTGGCGGGTCTTTTTTCGGGACTTATGGTGGATATTATCGGCTATATCATTAACCCGATAGGAGGATTTATTCCATGGCTTGTGCTGATAACGGGACTTGAGGGGCTTATATACGGAATGGTGCTGTATAATATAAAAACCGAAAAAACAGTGTTCACCGTTATCCGAATCGTTGCGGCAAGGCTGTCGGTATGCCTTATATGCAACCTCACGCTTAACACGCTGGCGCTGTACAGCTATGGCTTTCTGGGCGAGGGCAGCTTTGAAATGGTTTTCGGCGCAAGAATCGCCACCAACACCATCACATTCTGCATAGGCTCGTATATGATGATGGCGGTACTGCTGCCGCTTAAGCAGTTTTACGACAGAAAAATAAGAAAGCTATCGGTCAAAAGCGCGGGAGAAAGGAACTAAAAATGACTAAACTTGGGTTTATCGGGATCGGCAATATGGGCGGCGCGATAATAAAGGGCATTCAGGGGAAGCTCGGGAATACGGCGGTTTTCGCCTATGACAGCGACCCCTCAAAGCTGGAGAATCTGCGCCTTGTCGGCGCTACCGCCGCTGACAGCGTAAAGGGTATGGCGGAAAAGTGCGACTACATACTTCTCTCTGTCAAGCCGCAGCAGCTTGACGGGGTTTTAGCGGATATCAAGGACTCCGCAAAACCCGCCACGGTCTTTATTTCCATCTGCGCGGGAATTTCCGCGGAATATATCAGGCAGCGCACCTTCGCGGAAGCCAAGGTAGTGCTGGTTATGCCCAACACGCCCATGATGCTCGGCTGCGGAGCGTCCGCGCTCAGCCGCAGCAACAATGTAAGCGACGAGGAATTTGAATACGCGCGCAAGATCATGAGCTCCTGCGGCATTGCGGAGGTTATTCCCGCGGACAAGATGAAAGAGGTCATTGCCGTAAACGGCAGTTCTCCCGCGTTCATCTATCTTTACGCCAAAGGGTTTATTGATTACGCTGACAGCGTAGGCATCGACAAAAATACAGCTCTGCGGCTGTTCGCACAGACGCTTATCGGTTCGGCGAAAATGATGACCGAAAGCGGCATGACGGTGGACGAGTTGATAAAGCAGGTGTCCTCGCCCGGCGGCACTACCCTTGCGGGACTGGAAAAGCTGTATGAGGGCAAGCTGATAGAAACCGCGAAGCAGGCTTGCGAAGCCTGCACCAAGAGAGCTTACGAGCTTGGCAAAAACAATTGAAAAATAAAGCAGGGGCACCCAAATGCCCCTGCCGGACTTTATATAAATGTTGACCAAAAGCGGATTATTAAAAAATTTCAAAATTTCCGCAATCACGCGCCGTTCGCTGCGCTCACTCCGCGCGATTGCGGAAACCGGTCGGAATTTGCTTCGCAAATTCCGACACTTTTTGAAATTTCATGCGCCAACATTGCGTGGCATATGGGCTTTTTCTACAAGCTGTCGGGGACATCTTACGATGTCCCCGACCTATATGCTATACGTAATACTGCGCCTGTGCGTGGAACATTTCCGAGTATATTCCGCCCTCGCGGTTCACAAGCTCGTCATGTGTGCCAAGCTCCTTTATCGTGCCCTCGCTGAACACGGCTATCCTGTCGCAGAACTTACAGCTTGAAAGCCTGTGCGAGATATACACGGCGGTCTTGCCGCCGACCAAGTCGTTGAACTTACAATATATCTCATATTCCGCTACGGGGTCGAGCGCCGCCGTCGGCTCATCGAGAATGACCACGGGAGCGTCCTTGTACAGCGCCCGCGCTATGGCGAGCTTCTGCTGCTCACCGCCCGAAAGCTGCACTCCGTCGCGGTCGAACTCGCGGAACATCATGGTATCCCGCCCCTTGGGGAGGGAATTTATTTTGTCAAGAAGCCCCACTTTCGCGAACATCGCGTCCACCGATTCGTCACTGTCCTCCGCGCCGAGAAGTATATTGTCCTTGGCAGTAAAGGAAAGCAGTCTGAAGTCCTGAAATACCACCGAGAACAGCTTCATATACTCGTCGTAGTCATACTCGCGGATATTCACTCCGTCAATGAGAATTTCGCCCTCGTCCGTGTCGTACAGCCTGCACAGCAGCTTTACAAATGTAGTTTTGCCCGCGCCGTTAAGCCCGACAACCGAAAGCCGCTCCCCCGCCTTTATGGTGATGGATACGTTTTTCAGCACCTGCACGCCCGTATTCGGGTAGGAGAAGCTGACGTTGCGGAACTCTATCGTGTGGGGAGTTTTCAGATTTTCCACCCGCCTGTCGCCCTTTTGCAGCATGGGCGGGTACTCCATCAGCTTCACCACCTCATAGGCGTAGTTGCAGCGCTTTACGATATCCTGAAAGCCGAAGATAGCGCCCTGCACGGACCCGTTCAGCGTACCTCCCGCCGAAACAAGCTGCGAGAATGTTCCGATGGTTATCCTGCCGAAAATGGCAAGCGCGCCGAGATAAAGATAGGTGCCGAAATCGCGTATTGCCGTTATTATCGCGTCCAGAACGTTCAGCGGGTACTTGCGGTTTTCCCACTCGGTGTCAAATTCTATAATGCGGTCGGTCTGTTCATCGGATTTTTTCAAGAGCGTTTTTGCCGCGCCGTATATCCTGATGTCTTTACCGAAACGAAAATTTTCAAGCTCCCACAGAATATATCCCCATATGCGGTCTATTTTTGAAACATCCGTGAAAAATTTAATTTCGATTTTGTTCTTGCGGCTGTTTACCACCGTTGACAGCGCAAGCAGCACGGCTATGATAAGCAGCATCCACGGAGCGCTTATAGCCAGAACCGTCACTACTCCGAAAATTGTCAGAACGTTTTTGAGTATGGTGAAAAAGGCGGTAGATATCCCATGAACCCCGTTGGAGTAATCCAGACCCTCTTTGCCGCGGTTTATCTGGTCGAGCGCTTCCTTGTTTTCCGTCAGCGCGAAGTCTATCTCCATGCAGCGCTGTGATATTTCCTCGGAAACGAAGTTGTAGAATTTATCCGAGTATTTTTCCAGATGAACGGACAGCGTGGTGCTTATCATTGATACTCCCACCCTGAGCCCGATCATCAGCGCCGCGCAGATGATTATATGCTGTAAGTCGCGCTCTGGACTTATCAGCGAATCCAGCAGCATCGGCATGAAGATTATCTCGGGGAAAGGCACCAACGCCCCGAGAATAACGTTTATCGCCGAAAGTATAAAGTAAGCCTTGTCAAACTTCCAAGCGACAGGGAAAAAGTATTTCAGCGTTTTTCCCACAAGATTTTTGCGCGTCTCGTTTTTTTCGTTTTGGGTATTTTTTGTATTACTCATGTACGGCACCCCCTTCCGTATCCTCGGCGGGAGTTTCGTTTTCATCGGGAGTTCCGTCCTCTACGTAGTACTGTGCCTGAACATGAAACATTTCGGCGTAAGCGCCGTTTTTGTCCAGAAGTTCCTCATGCGTGCCGTACTCCACCATCTCGCCCGCGACAAACATCGCTATATTGTCGCAGAAACGCGTGGAGGACAGTCTGTGGGATATGTAGACCGCCGTTCTGTCGCCTATCATTCCGTCAAAGCTCTGATACAGGCGGTATTCCGCAAGAGCGTCCAGAGCCGCTGTAGGCTCGTCCAGCACCACTATCGGCGCGTTTTTGTACAGCGCCCTCGCAAGCGCAAGCTTCTGCTTTTCACCGCCGGAGAGGTCTACGCCGTCGTCGTACAGCACCTTTAAAAGCTCGGTATCCATTCCCTTGGGGAGCCCGTCCAGCTTTTCGCCCATTCCCGCGTCGCGCAGGTATTGCTCGGCAAGCTCCTTGTCCGTTTCGTCGGCTGTGCGCATTGAAACGTTTTCGGAGAGCTGAAAAGCGAATATCTCCACCTCCTGAAAGGCGGGCGCGAACAGCTCATAGTACTCCGCCCTGTCAAACTCGCGGATATCTATGCCGTTGCAGAGTATTCTCCCCTCCGTTACGTCGTACAGCCGCAGCAGCAGCTTTATAAAGGTGGTTTTTCCCGCGCCGTTAAGTCCCACAACTGCAAGCCTCTGACCCGCTTCAAGTGTCAGATCAAGATTTTTCAGCGCGTATTTATCCTGTCCCTTATACTTAAAGGAAACGTTCTCGAATTTGAAAACGTACTTGTCCGACTTGGGTATGGGGGTAGTCTTTTTTCCCTCGTCGGGGTTCGGGATATCCATAAAGCTGCGCAGATCGTCCAGCCGCGAGGAGCGCTCCCTCATACCGCCGAGAGCCTGCAAAAACTGCTGAATGTTTCCCGAAAAAGTCATTGCGCTGCCGCTGTAAAGGATAAAGTTGCCTATGGAAAGATCGTTCACCAGCACGTCATAGATAAGCCAGCCGAAAACGACCGCTGTCTGCACCAGGGTCAGCCCCGACGAAAATATGGTGTTGTATATCCAGTACTGTCTTGACTGCTTCCAGCGGCGCAGCTCGTCCGCGTTTACCTCCTTCTGCTTTGCGCCCAGCCATTTCCTCATTCCATAAAGTCTTACGTCCTTGGCGTAGGAAAAGTCCGTGGATACCGTGGACATATACTCCAGCTTGCGCCAGTTGCCCGCCATCGCGTCCCACATTATCTCCTTATCCTTTAAGCGGATATAGTCAAAATACTCAAACTGAATGACAGACAGCACTAAGATAACACCCACTATCCACGGGCTTAACGTGGAGATAATGCTTACCGCCGTGATAATGCAGGTGAACTGCACCATCATCGTCTGTATATCCCGCATAAAGCCCTGCGCCGCGCCGTTTTGTCCCGCCGTGGTGCGCTTAGCCTTTTGCAGCCTGTCCAGCATATCGGGGGTCTCCAGCGTTTCATACTCCATGCCGAGAACCTTAGCCACACGCTCCCTGACCATACAAAGCCGTGTATAGTAGTATCCCAGCTCCAGTTCCTTGCAGGCATAAGTGTTCAGCACCATCATGACAAGCTCAACCGCCGTCGTAATTATTACAAGGTACACCAGCGGCATTATGTCCTTGTCCGCCGCAGCAGCCTGCCGCTCTATGATATCCACGACAAGCTTTCCTATAAATGTCCATATATAGGACATCGACGCGCCCGCTATTCCTCCGAGTATCAGCAGCCCTATCAGGGACTTTCTGTACTTCAGAAAGGCGCGAAAAATATAACCGCAGTTGCTGAGCACACCGTATTCGTGGTACAGCTCATCCTCCTGCTTCTGCTTTTTAGCTTTGAAAATAAACATCTATCCGTCCTCCATTATAGAGGAAATAGTATTAGATTCGTATAAGCGTTGATCTGAACTGTGATGCTTTTAAGCCGCGTTGACGAAAAGCTGTTGATGTATGTTGACAAGAATTAAATTATTTAAATTTGAAATTTTCCGCACCGCCGCAAACGACACTTTGTGTCGTTTGCGCTATCTCGCCG
>CAMWLH010000082.1 GCA_947175045.1 uncultured Clostridia bacterium
ATTAATAGGAGTGTAATATGGACAAGAAAAAGAATAATGAAAAAAAGGCGGATATTTCCGTAAACTATCTTTATGATCCGTCTATAATGTACCTTTCCGAAAGCGGTGTTATAAAATGCGATAAGGTCGGGGATATCGGCATGGAGGATCTGTGTCTTTTTCAGATCGACGAGGTGTGCTTTGAGGATAAAGCCCCGCGCAGAGAGGCGCTGGAAAACGTTTTGTCGGCGATGAGAATTGACGGGGTAAACTTCATATTCCTTATAGTCGGTGACAAAAAGGGAGTAAAATTTTATTACGGCGCTTCGCGCGACAATAGATGTAAGGGTATGAAGCTAAGTATCAACGATATAGGGGAATACATACTTTCTCCGGGCATCAAGGGTAATTTCAGAGGAAGTAAGGTCATACCTATTGCTCCCGATGAGAAGCGCTCCATTGTAAAAAAAATCGGCGGAATGAAATATTCGGGGATAATCGAAGGCGTTCCCGGAGCAAATAAGAATGATGAGAAATTTCAGAGTGTGGACAGGCTTGTTGATGTAATGCTGGGCGACGAGTTCTGCTTTATGGTAATTGCAAAGCCGCTCAATATCGGGACTGTTCTTGATATCCAGCGTGACATGTATACGTTGTATTCGCAGCTCCTGCCGTTGTCAAAAAAGAGTATACAGAACGCAAGCTCGACAAATGAGGGCAGGTCTAAGGGTACGACAAAGGGGACGACCGAGGGAAAATCCACCAGTATATCAAAGTCGGAAAGCAGCGGCACCAGCGACAGTGTAGCAACCAATTCGGGACACGGAACGAGCATAACGAATACCATAGGCACCACCAAAAGCACGGGAACGTCGTCAAGTTCCGGCACCTCGTCTACGTCAAGCGGAGGAAGCGAATCCAAAGCAACTGGCTCAAGCACAAGCAACGGTACCACCGAAACAAAGGGAACAAGCGAAACAATAAGCAAAACCACTGGCAGCAGTGATTCCGTTTCAACAAGTATCAGCGGACAGGAATCGGAAAGCTCCGGAACGTCCTCCTCCGAAAGCACCACCGTCGAATTCGGAAACAAGGAGGTTCAGGACTGGATAAAATACCTCGACGAGGTAATTATTCCAAGACTGGATTACGGAAAGGGCAAGGGAGTTTTCGTAACGTCTATCGCGCTGTTTACAAATATCAGCGCTTGTATGCAGAAGCTTGAAAACACCGCGATATCGCTGTATTCCGGAGAAACGGGCAATCGCGTTCCCTTAAAGGCAATGCCGCTTTCCGGAGAGGCGGAACGAGCCGTAAAAAATTTCAGCCTGCCCTACGGAAAAATAAGCGGACTGAGCTGCAATAACGAAAAAATAGCTCATTCCGCTATGTCGCAAGTGCTGGACAAGGACGGCAGCGGATATATAGGTAACTGGATAACCACCAATGAGCTTGGAGTGGTTTCGGGACTTCCTCAGAAGGAGGTCGTGGGGCTGCGGCTTAAGGAAGAGGTCGAATTCGGGCTTAATTCCAGGTGCGAGCCCAATGATGACAGCAAAATTGAGCTTGGCAATCTGGTGCAGAGCGGAAACGTTCTGAGCAAGAATCCTGTTTATATGGACAGGAATGTTCTTGATCAGCATATTTTTATCGCGGGAGTGACCGGAAGCGGAAAAACCACCACCTGTCAGAATCTTATCCATGCCAGCGGTTTGCCATTCCTTGTAATAGAGCCTGCCAAAACCGAGTACCGTATATTAAAGGAGGATTTTGACGATCTTCTTGTTTTCACGCTGGGAAATAATACCGTTGCTCCTCTCAAAATGAATCCCTTTGTATTTTATCCCCATGAGAGCATCACCTCCAGGGTCGACATGATAAAGGCTTGTATTGAATCCGCGTTTGATATGGAGGCTGCAATTCCGCAGATCATAGAGTCCGCCATATATCTGAGCTATGAGCAGTATGGCTGGAATATATCCACAAACAAAAACAGCAGATTTGACAAGCCCTTTGAAAAGGGAGTAAATGCGTTCCCGACGCTTTCCGACCTGATAGCGAACTGCACCGAGGTGGTCAAGCGGCAGGGATTCGACGAAAGGCTTAAAAATGATTATATCGGTTCGATAAACGCGCGGCTTCAGGGACTTATGGTGGGAAGCAAGGGACTTATGCTCAATACACATCATTCGATAGATTTTGAAGAGCTCCTTGACCAGCGCGTGGTACTGGAGCTGGAGGAGATACGCAGCGGCTCGGAAAAATCGCTTATAATGGGCTTTATTCTGATAAATCTTGCGGAGGCTATCAAGGCTAAGTATATGAAGAACGGGCGGTTCAGTCACCTTACTCTTGTGGAGGAGGCGCACAGGCTTCTCAGTAAGTATCAGCCCGGTGACGATCCGAATAAAAGACATGGAGTGGAGATGTTCGCCGATATGCTGGCGGAGATAAGAAAATACGGCGAATCCCTTATCATAGTTGACCAGATACCCAATAAACTCACGTCCGAGGTGCTTAAAAACACAAACACCAAGATCATACACCGTATTTTCGCGGAGGATGACAAGGAGGCGATCGGAAATACGATAATGCTTAATAAGGAGCAGAAGGAATTCCTGTCTAACCTCGATACCGGACGCGCGATATTTTACTCGACGGGCTATGATAAGGCGGTCCAGGTGCAGATAAAACAAAGCAGCGATACGAGCCGCCGCTCTCCCGAGGACAGCGAGCTTGTGCCTATCGTTTACGAGTTCTACAGACAGCATTACAAGGACGGATTTATTATGGGTCTGGAAATGCTTGACGAGATGCCCTCAAACGAGATGCTGGAGTGCTTTATAGCTCTTGAAAACGGCGATGAGCTGGCGCAGATGTTAAAATGCTTTGAAAAAACCGATATAAAGCCGTCAAAGGAGCTTATTAATTTGATAGCAAAATATATAGACGTTTTGGGAATAGAGTTTTTATGCGATTATATGCGCAGGTACTGCTTGTCCGGCTATCTTGATCCGGCGAATATCCCGCTTGAGGAGATAGTTGCGGATTTTGTTGCAGGGAAAATATTGAAAGGTCAGCGCAGACAATTTGTTCAAGAAAAGTTTTTAAGAAAAATTTAGGGGGTGGAAGCGATGGGGCTTTTTTCAAGTATCAATTCAGCTATTAATTCTTTAAATGGAGAAATGTGGTTTAAAAAAGATTGTGGAATTTCTAAGAGAAAGAGCGAATTTGAAGAAACAAACGATTATATTGCCGTACTTCAAAGGAAGATCTACGCGGACAAGCCCAGAACCGAAAAGCAGAAGCAGCAGGATACCGCGGGCGGATCAGTGATATATCTTAAGGCTATCGGCGAAAAAATCGGCATAACCTTCACCGAGCAATTTATCGCAGAGTGCGGAAAACTGGAGCTTGAACCTGAGACTATCGTTGCTCTTGCCGCAGCTTTCAAGGAGGACGGGTACAGCAGTACGCCGTCAATCAAGACGACTATTGAAAGAGGCGTGACTGCAAAGCCGAATTCACCTTTCGGTATATCGGCTATTGTTGCTGCAAGCAGAGCAAACACCTTAGTATCCGGCAATGCACATTCGAATAGTGTAAAAAAGGCGGTTCAAAGGCTCTATCACGGCTATTCCGACGAGCAGATAAACGCCGTTCTTGAAAGATGGCGCAAAAAGCTTAGTTAATAATCAGCACAGGCTGAAAAATATTTTTAGGAGGATAATTTTTTATGGGACTTTTCAGTGCAATTGGTGGAGCAATCAAATCGGTGTGCAGCGCGGTATGCAGCTGTGTCGGGAAAGTATGCAGTGCGGTCGGGGGCGCCTTGTCGAATATCGGAAGAGCGGCGTCGGGATTTGTTGAGAAGCTCAGCACCATAGCGCCACCGCTTTTCCCGAAGCTCGATTTGCCGATAATAATTGAGGCTATCGGCAAGGTTATAGGCAAAATAGCGGAGTTCCTGGGCATCAAGGAACCGGAAAAGGACGAGCCTGAGGATCTGGGTATGAAAGCGGAGCAGGCGGAGAAAAAGCCGGAGGATTTTGACAGCACCGAGGAGTATATTAAATATCTGCACAACGAGGTCAAGGTGGACGAGACCAAGAAAAAGGATCTCACGACCGAGCAGAGAGCGGCATATACGGCGATCGGCTCTCAGCTGTATCTTAATGCGGCAAAGGAGAAACTTGGCGTTGACGATATTTCTCCCGAAATACTTGTAGACGCGGCAAAGCTGAAAATGGACGCGGGTGAAATAGTCGAGTACATCAAGCAGATGAAGAATGTGGGCTTGGGAGATCAGAAGGCTATGAGCGACTACCTGCACGGCAAGGCGGAGAACGTTGAAACAGCGGGCAAGGTGAGGGATTCCATGACAGCGGCTCTGAAGGAGATAAACCCCGAAATGTCGGATGACGATATCGCGGACAAGATCTGCGATATGCGCGCCGAACTCAGTAAGGAAGAGCCTTGATATAATGAACCCAGGGACACATTTTCCGAAAATTCGGAAAACGTGTCCTAAAGGTGTTTTACTCGCTTATCCCGTGATTCTTGGCGGGAAATAACAGAAACAGGTGATGTGTATGAAAAATAACAATAAGAGGGATATGGTATGCCGCTGTATGCTGCTCAGGCATGAAAACAGCGTATATGTGGTGAGGTACAGGGATGGCGAAATGTCGGCGGTGCTTTTCGGAGGTGAAAAATATTCGGAATATGATGAGGACTTTTGGACAACGCTGCGTAACCAGATAGGTCTGGAGCGCTCGCTTACAATAGATTTTTGTATTGTTTCGGACATCGGGGATTTTGATAAGCCCGATGATATGGACAACCCGTCCTGCTCCGTTGATGAAAGCGTATGGAAACGCAGCACAATAACAAAAGCGATAGATTTATTGGAGCTGTCGATCAATGCGGAGGTGTTGACAAATGAAGGTCAGCGGATATGCGGGATCAACGGCAGCCTTTCGGGTGATGGCGTCGCTTTTACCGCGAGGTTTTTAAGAGAAATCTATTATAACGATCCCGATATTAAAAGCATGGATATTGATGAGGTATTGTCGGAGGAAGACACTGCCGAAGAAACAGCCAAATGCGTTCCGACAGAGTCGGCGGAGTTTGCGCAGACAGCTCCGCCGCGTGTGGCGGAAAACGGTGAAAGCTCGGAGCTGGCAAAGCATTTTTACAGAATGATGGAAGAGGACGAAAGGGCAGGTGCTAGATAATGGATTACACAAAAAGAGTAGAGAGCGTTTCGGTGTTTATGCTGCCGTCGGATGTACGGGAAGAATTGCATATGAAATTTATAAAAAAACAGCTTGATCCATTGTTGGAGGAGTCAATCAAAAAGCATAAATGGCTGAAAACTGATATTGGGTATTATGTTGCGGAGGACGGCATTATTGTGGGTGATCCCGAGCTGGAAGATTTTTCATTGACTAATTATCCGGGTAGATTTCATGGTTACGACACAAAAAAAATTCCATACTTGTTGGCTAGGAAACTCTATGTTGATCGAAATGAGTTGCCTCCTTTCATAATAAACAGTAGTGAAGGATATATAACAGATGGAAAAAATAGCAGACGTTATATCACTTGCGAGGGAGGCTGTATTGACTTAACAAACGGAGAAAAGCGCAATTGGTCTGATAACGATACCGACCATATAAAAATACCCACAGTTTTTATGGAAAAGCAGACCTTTATTGAGGAAGTGTTTAAGGGCAAAATAAAAATACTCGAAGAACAAAAACCGGAGTTGGCAGCCGCAATGCAATATCTTAATAAATTTGCAGTAAAAGAGCTTTCACATTATATTCGTGCCGCAGAGTTGGCACATTTAAAGGGCAGCGAGGAAGATCTTTATGAGGCTCTGAAAAATAAAACGGTTAATGTAGAGCTTGAAGCGAGTATGGATACTTTGATGGAAAATGCGCTTTCCGCCGATTTTATCCGTGCGGGAATAGAAAAATATGACATCAAATGTCTTGAGGACGTAAACAGGGGCAACTGGGAGCTTTGGAATGCTGACGACGACGCGCCAATGATAGATCTGTCGAAACCGCTTGTGGCAAGAAATCCTCTTGCGGATATACGCCATGACGGAATAGTGGGTATAGATTTCGGCACAAAAAGCACAATAGTTTCCTGCCAGAACGGCAGCAACCTTACAACCTTGCTGCGAATTGGCAAGGGTCAGGTAAGCCGCCGCGTTGAAAAAGCGGACTATGAAAATCCGACTGTCATGGAATTTATTGATCTCGGCAGTTTTCTTTCCGAGTACGACACCGGCAGAGGCCGCCCTATGACAAGCATAGAGGATTTGAATGTATCCCACAGTGCCGAAAACGACTTAAAAAACAATGACAACAGCGATTACTTTTATTCATTTTTTTATGATATTAAGCAGTGGTGCGGCGACAGCGGCAGATACAAGCAGATAAAGATAGTTGACCAGAAAAACTGTGAAAGGGTATTGCCGCCCTATCTTGAAATAAAGGGTGATGATTTTGATCCGGTTGAAGTTTATGCGTATTATCTCGGTCTATATATAAACAATATGCGCAACGGGATTTATCTGAACTATGTGCTTTCCTTTCCGGTGGCATATTCCAAGGCGGTACGGGAGAAGCTCCTTTCAAGCTTTACACGCGGGATAAAGAGATCGCTTCCGCAGGCTGTGCTGAACGACGAGGGAACAATGGCGAAGTTCCGTTTGAAGCAGGGTGTAAGCGAACCTGCCGCGTATGCCATAAGCGCTCTGAAGGGTTATGGATTTGATCCCGAGGGCAGCGAAAAGGTTTTTTACGGAATATTTGACTTCGGCGGAGGTACAACGGATTTTGATTTCGGAATATGGAGAAGCGCCAATAATTCCCGCGAGGAAAGCAGATACGATTATGTGATAAATCATTTCGGGAGCGGCGGTGATAAATTCCTCGGCGGAGAGAATCTGTTGGAGCTGCTGGCATATGAGGTGTTCAAGGCAAATGCGGACAGACTGCTGAAAAACGAAAAGGAGGGCTTTCCGGGGATATCCTTTTACCGTCCCGCGGAATGCGCGGATTTCCCCGGCAGCGAGGCTCTTGTTTCCGAATCGCAGGAGGCGCGCCGCAATCTGAAGCAGCTTATGGAAAAGCTCCGTCCGCTTTGGGAAGGGCTGGAGGATTATGGCGTTTTCGAGGAAAATTCAGATGAGAACGCTTCAGCTCCGGAAGATGTATGTGCTGAAGATGAGATTATTTCAGCGCAAGGAAGTCATTCAGACTGCTATACGTTGTATGAGGCAGATACTTCGGGACAATTTAGCATTAAGGGAAAGGACAGCGGAATATATTATTTCAGTGATCCCGATATTTATAAAATGTTGTCCACCGGTGTTATCTCCGTTGATTTGTTCGATAAGGACGGAAAAATGCGCACCCAATATGAGCTGTATATAAACAACTCCGCTAAGGGGAAATATGTTGACCTGATTGGAGTTCTGGAAAAAAGGATCGATATGGGTGTGCGCAATTTTTTTGAGGCTCTTAAACCTACCTTTGTGAAAAACGCTCCGCAGGAAAATAAAATACATATATTTCTTGCGGGAAATTCCAGTAAATCTCCGATCCTGCAATATTGCTTTGACAAGCACATTGAAAAGCATACGGAGGATATTTCAAATTCGGATAACGGCAGCGTTTACTTTGAAATATATCCGCCTCTGGGTACCGAAGAGGCAAT
The DNA here is from genome assembly GCA_947175045.1 of uncultured Clostridia bacterium. Classification (GTDB taxonomy): domain Bacteria; phylum Bacillota; class Clostridia; order Oscillospirales; family Ruminococcaceae; genus CAG-115. Next base: position 7,717 of record CAMWLH010000082.1, read on the forward strand.
AGAGCAACAGCGGCAGCGCGGTGTTGAGGTTGATGAGGATAATATTCTTATGCCGACGGGTAAAACCGGAGTCGCCTACGGTCTTATAGAGGGCAGAACCGGCGGACCGATCAAGGTTATTTCAGAGCAGTCCGCTGAGGAGGAAATTAAGTTCGGTTTCTACATCGGAAGAAACAGAAAGGGTAAATTCATCGTTGTTCAGGACAGAGAGCTGAAATATAACGAGTGGTTCATTTTCATTGATGCAGGAGTATCTGAGTTTGAGATCTACTATTCCACATTGCCGGAGGTGACCACAAACCGCACAGATATCAATAACTCTTTGAAAAAACACTGCACGCTGCAAACAACGTCCGACACCGCCAACGTATACGTTCGTGCCGTGGCGCCGACTGTTATAGAA
>CAMWLH010000083.1 GCA_947175045.1 uncultured Clostridia bacterium
CCCTCCAGGTGGTCTCGGTGTCGATCACCGCAAATCGGTTCACGGCTGTCCTCCGTTGCGTTATGGCATTCTGGCGAGCTGCAGGTCTATCGTATCGTAGATAGTTATCGTCCCGCCGTGCCTGTTTATCGCTTTTTCTATTTCAGTGAAAAACTCCGACCGTATCTCTTCGTCAATGGCGATATGGTCGGAATATGTGCCGAGCAGCGCACTGTATTCCTTTGCGGAGAATGTCCGCGTTCTGAAAAATAAGGCGTACCTTATATCCGCAAAGCCGTATTTCTCTGCGGTAAACGCTCTTTCCTCAGCCTGTTCCTTGCTGTATTCCGTCAGAACCTCACGCTTTTTATTGTGGAATTTGCAGTAGTACATATCATAGAGTATGTCTATTTCCTCGGTAAGAGCCGGATTTCCTTTATCGCGGTAGGGATGGTTGGCAAACCGCGCGAACGCGCCGCCGCTTTTAAGCATTGAGAACGCCTTGGGATAACCGATCTCCTCGGGAACCCAGTGAAATGCGGACGCGGAGTATATCAGATCGTATTCGTTTTTGCCGAGCTCGACGTCCTCAAATTTGCCGGTTATCACAGAGAATTTCGGGAAGTCCGCGAATTTCCTCCTGCAAAGCTCCGAAAAATTCTCGCCGTACTCGATGGCGGTCAGCCTGCAGCCCGTTTGAAGTATGGGCAGGGTAGCCTGTCCGCCGCCTATCCCCACCTCAACGGCGCTGCTGTTTTCGTTTATTGGTATGTACTCAAAAAGAGCGTTATACAGTTCGTCAACATACCCGGGTCTCATTTTTTCGTAGGAGGCGGCTACCGTGTCGAACGTCCATTCAAGACCGCTTGTGATCGGCATGGTATTTCTCCTTACTGCAAAAAAAGTCTCTTATTATATCCTCGGCATATTCGCGTCTCTTAGGGGAGACAATGGTCTGCTCGATTTTAGCTGTGTAGATCATTTACTGTTCCTTTCCGCGCAGCAGGTCTTGTGCTATTTATGATTATAACATGAACAAATAGAAAAGTCAAGTCAAGATTTTAGAAGCTGTAAATAAAGAAGAGGCGGAGTGAGACTATTCCGAAATAACTTCCGCCAAATATTGATGTGACGATTAAATCTGTTATTATACGCGGTTTGAAGTTATTTGATCGGGATACAATGTTGAATTTTATAATAAATTATGATATAATATAAACAAGAGCGGTGCGCCGCCAAACTATCAAGAGGAACAAAATGTCAAATTTGCTTATTGTTGAGGATAACGCCGATTACCGTGAACTGCTTGTAAGCTTTCTGGAAAACGAGAAATATGAGGTAACTGCCGCCGAAAACGGCGAAGCGGCGGTCGAGCTAATGGATAAGATCGTGTTCGATCTGATAATACTGGATTTAATGCTGCCCGGAATGGACGGCTACGAGGTCTGCCGCAGGATAAGGGAAAAGAGCGAAGTCCCCGTTATTATGCTCACGGCATTGGACAGCGAGATACATCAGATGAAGGGATACATACTTCACATTGACGACTATATAACCAAGCCAATATCAATGCCTCTGCTTATGCATAAGGTAGAGGCGGTACTCCGCAGAACAATGCCCGATCAGCCGCAGGTCGTTGAATACCGAGGAATATCACTCGATATTAAAGCGCATACGGTCTTCGTCGATAACATTCCCATAGAGTTCACTCTCCGTGAGTTCGAGATTCTTTATGAGCTGATTAGCTCCCCGGGAGAGGTCGTCACGCGTAAATCGCTGTTGAACGGCTTATGGGGCTACGGTTACTATAACGACACGCGCATAGTCGACACTCACATAAAAAATATCCGCAAAAAGCTCGCCGACTACGATTGCATTGAGACAGTGCGCGGCGTAGGATATAGGCTGAAAGGCGGCGGAGTATGAAAAAGCTGACGATAAGAACATTTGCGCTGCTGGCGGCGCTTGCGCTTGCGATATGCGCCGTCGCGTTTCTTTGTATACGCATTGCGCTTCCGTATGCCGGGAAAAGCCGCTCGTACCGTTTGCTGACCGCAGAGACCGAGCAGCTTATATCAACGCTCCGAGTTACCGAAAAACAAGACAGCGAGCCATTGTTTACCGATTTTATACGAGAAACGGGCGCGTTTCTTTTTCTGCTTGACGGAGATCAAAATCCTATAAGCCCGTATACGTTCGAGAAAACAAACGCCGCTGCCGGAAGTGACGGCGGTTTTCCGTTTCGATTTGCCGATTCGGACGACGACTATGTTCTGATAACCCAATATAACAGCTCCCGCTCGGACGAGTTAAACGGGGCGATTCTCGGAAGTATCCCGTTTGCCGCGGCAACGGCCGTTATACTTTGCTTCTTAGGTGCGTGGCTTTTTTCAAAGCATACTACCCAGCCGATAATACGTATCGGAAAGATCGCGGGCAAAATGGCAGAGCTGGATTTCAGCTGGTATTGCCCCGATCTGCGCAATGACGAGATCGGTATGCTTTCCGCGAGCATCAACGAAATGTCGGACAAGCTACGCACGGCGCTTGACGAGCTTAATCTGCGCAACCGCACACTTAAGGACGAGATCGCGCTCGAAAGGGAGCGCGAGCAGCGCCGTATGCTGTTTTTCTCGGGAGTATCCCACGAGCTGAAAACTCCCATCGCGATAGTTATAGGGCAGCTTGAAGGTATGCAGGCGGGTATCGGAGTATACAAGGACAGGGAAAAATATCTCGCCCGCAGCGCCGATATACTCCGTTCGCTCAGCAGCTTTATCAAGGAGGTTCTCGCGGTATCGCATATGGATATTTCCGATGAAACGGAGCGTGAAGCGGTAAGTGTTTCCGAAGAAATACGCGCGCTCATAGGGGAATATTCCGAATACGCGGAGGACAATTCAATAACTGTGCTTGCTGAAATACAGGACGATATCACGGTTTACGGCGACAAAAAACTCCTCACAAAGGCTCTCGGAAATATTATCGGAAACGCAGTCGCTCATATTCCCGACAACGGCAATGTAAAGATAACGCTTACCAAGGAAAATTGCACGGAGCTGGTTGTCGAGAATTCCCCCGCGCATATTTCCGAAGAATACCTGCCGCGCCTTTTTGAAGCGTTCTACCGCGCCGATTCGTCATCCGAACACGGCAGCGGTCTTGGTCTGTATATCACGAGAATGATCTTTGAGAAGTATGATATCGAATATAAAATAGAAAACACCGCCGACGGGGTCAAGTTTACGGTGAATTTCGGATAATTGTACAACTACACACAAAAAACACATTAACTCCCGACAAACTACACAAAAAATATGTTATAATCATTAAAGCGCGCGACAGAAAGGAATCAAACCTATGAAAATAGACATCAACAATATCACAATGATATATCCGTCGGGAAAAAAGGCATTGCAGGATATAACGGTAAGCCTTGAAAGTCCCGGGTTTATCGGTATTCTCGGACCTAACGGCGCGGGAAAGACCACGCTTATGAAGCTGATGATAGCGGGACTTATTCCCACCAAGGGCGAAATAATTCTTGATGGCAAGCCGCTGCTTTCACAGGAAACGAGGCTCAAAGCTCAGCTCGGCTATCTGCCGCAAAGCTTTGGTCTGTATGATGAGCTGACCGTATGGCAGTTTTTGGATTATATGGCGGCGCTCAAGGGCGTCAAGGACAGAAAAGCCGTTGACGAAGCCATAAATCGCACAAGCCTTACAGAGCAAAGGAAAACACGCATACGCAGTCTTTCGGGAGGTCAGCGCCAGCGCGTCGGTATCGCCCAGGCGCTGCTTGGCGATCCGCAGCTTATTATTCTTGACGAGCCTACGGTGGGACTTGACCCGGAGGAACGTGTAAAATTTCGCAACATATTCTCGGAAATGGCACAGAATAAGATTGTGCTGCTCTCCACGCATATTGTCGAGGACGTTCAGGCGGTATGCAGCCGAGTTCTCGTAATATACGGCGGACTTATACTTTACGACGGAACGCCCTCCGCGCTGATATCGGACGCGGCAGGTCACGTCGGAACATATATCTCGCAGGCGGGCGACCCCGTTCCCACGGGCTGCCGAATCGTTACAAAAGTGAACGTAAGGGAGGGCATACGCTGCCGCGTTGTTGCCGAAAAGCTGCCCGATTTTTCGGAAAGCACCGAGCCTACCCTTGAGGACGCGTACTTGTATTGTATCCATAAGGAGGGCAGACAATGAGATTTTTTTCTCTATACCGCGTTGAACTGCGGCGGCTCCTGCTGACAAGGTTCATTTGGCTCATCTCCGCGCTCAGCCTGTGTTCGCCGCTTCTCGGATATACGGTTTACAAGCCCGTTACGGCGGGGGCTATGTCGGGGCTGTATATCGGCAACCCCGTGCTTGCGGGAACGGCGGCGGGAGCTGTCCTGTGGGCGGTCATAGCTATTGTTGAGGGTAACCGTCAGCGCAGAAGCGGAACGGATATACTTGCCGAGGCGATCGCTCCGCCCGTTGCGCACTCCGCGGCAAAAGCGGCGGCACTTGTCACCATATCGTCGATAGTCACGGCGCTGTGTTCGCTGGTCTATCTTCCCTACACCGCAATAAAGCTGGATTATCTTTTCAACGCGGGTTATTATTTTGCGCACTTTCTTGTGCTTATGCTGCCCACATGGTGGATATCCATACTTTTCGCGGAGAGCATTTACCGTATCACGCGGCGCGTGGAATTATCGGCGCTCATATATGCGGCGCTTGCGTATATGAGTTTCAGCCGCTTTACCCGAAACAAATATCTTTTACAGTGGCTGAACCCAATTTTGGGATCGTATTCCGACGGCTTTCCCGATATATGGTTTCTTAGAATGGGCGCATACTCGCGGCTTATGTGGCTGTGCGCCGCCGCGGGGCTGTGGGCGTTTTCGCTGATGTGTCAGCGAAGGTATCAGAAGGGACTTTTCGGCTCGTTCGCAAAAAGCCTGAAAAAGGTATATCTGCCGATAAGCGCGGCTTTTCTTATCGCGTCGGGTACTGTGCTTTGGAATGTTCAGCCGTTTATCGGGCATGGCGGCGAGGAATTTATTCTTGAAAACGAATATTTGTATATGACAAGTGGTGTGACGAGCGTCAATCACTTTATTAAATTTAATCCGGCTTTCGGTACTCTGTCGGGAAGAGCCGAATATAATGTTACAACTCCGGTAAAAGGCGAGTCGGTTTTCCGGCTGAACGCGGGATATAATGTTAAAAGTATCACCTATGACGGAGAACCGATGGATTTCCGTACGGTCAGGGAAGATGTAAACGGTCAGTATGACACCTATTTTGAGCTGCCGGAAAAAGACAATAAAAAGCTTATTATAGAGTATGGAGGTTTTCCGACAGTTGCGCAGTGTATGATGCCGTCGGTAAAGGCTTCTATCGGTGAAAATTATATTTATCTTTCTCATACCGATATCGCACCGCTTCTGAAAAATTACGGCTTAGCTTACGGGACGGTCGGTTTAGAGGTCACGATGCCCGATGATCTGACGCCGTTTATCTACTTTGAGCCTTTGACCGAATTTGATGAAAACGGCGATGGAACAAGAACTTACAAAACAAGACTTGACATTGATTACATTTACAATTTTGTTGCAGGTAATTATGTTATGGATCAATTCTCGTCTTCCGAGAACATAAATTTCAATTTCATATACGGGGATATATATAGCTCTGTCGTGGATGAATATAACGTGCGGCAGTCGATATGCGAAGTTTACGATTACTGCACAAGACATTACGGAAGATCACCGTTCACTGCCGAAGGCGTATTTAAGCTTTTTCAGAGAAGCTCAATCGATCAGGGCGGCTTTGCGGTATCGGGGGCTTCAACTTGGCCGGAGGACACTATAACTCCGAACACCTTAAGCGATCCGAACAGAGGCGCAAATGCCGTCGAAATATTTATCCACGAGATGATACATCAGTGGTGGGGCGGCGTTGGAATGTGGTGCGACGATTCCGACGGATTATGGTCTGCCGAGGGTCTTACGGTCTACTCAACGTACAGGCTCATTAAGGAGAAATACGGCGAGCTTTACGCCAATCAATATTATGTTGATGATTGGAAAAGATGTGTTGATGAACAGGATCGTAACTTCTACAACCGCCACCCGGAATATCTTGAAAAGCTGCCCGAAAGCTATCAAGAGCTAATAAGAGTCTCCAACAGCGACATTAACTATTACAAGCGTATGCCGCTGATGATACTCAAGGCTGAGGAGCTTGTGGGCGGCGAAGAGAAAATGGACGAGATACTGAGCAAAATGTATTCCGATTACAACAATGTCGCTGAACAGTACCCGGTCTCCTACAAGACGTTTCTCGACTACTGCGGACTTACGGAGGAGGATTTGGAGCTTGACTAAAGTATTTGGATATGAACTTAAGCGTATGCTGACAAGCGGGCTGTTTATAGCAATGCTTGCCGTAAACGCGGTTTTCGCGTGGTATGTGCTCACCACAGAGGTCATTGAGGGCATTGCGTATACCGCACCGTTTTCGGTGTGGAGCAGCTGCGCATTTATCGGGAAGACTCTCCCGCTCGCGGTAATCACCGTCCTGCTGCTTCAGGCGGGTTATTACGGAAAGCAGCAGAAGCGCGTTGAGATAATTACCTCGGCTGCGCCGATGACCTATGCACAAACGATGATGATAAGAACGTCAGTGCTCGGCATATGCTTTCTTGTTATCTGTCTTGTTGACAGCTTGCTCGGAGCGGTATTTTTCGCGGCTTTTTTCGGATATTATGGGTTCGGCGCTTTCATTCTGCCCGCGCTTCTCGAAATAATTCCGTGCTTTGTTTTCACGGTCGGTATCGGTCATCTTGCGGGCAGACTGCATTGCAGCCTAATTTATGCGCTGCTGCCCGCGGTCTTTATTGCGGGATTTATCGGAGCGTCGGGAGCGTTTGATTTGTTCGGCGGAGGCTTTTTTTCCGCGTATCCTCTGACGCTTCCCATAGGCGCTGACGGGGAACCCGGGTTCGTGTTAAATTCAGCGTGGTTGATTGCACGCTTTATTTATCTGGCTGCCGGAGCGATAATATTGATTGCAAACTCCGCGTTCCATCCCAAAATAAAAAGAGCCTAAAAAGTACACTGCACCATTGGAGCCCTTGCATTTATAAGCAATTACATGCGGCAATAATATTTGCCGCATGTCAGTCTGTATATAAAGTGTTGACGAGAAGCAAATGATTTGAAATCTCGATGCGTGGTCTTTTTGTTGCTATACTTTTCCTACAACAGCTTGATCTAAAACATCAATGGGGTTTGGATATTATTGTTCTGAAAGAATTCAAACTTTTTTACTTTTTGTCTTTATCTTTTTCCACAACTTCTCAAAATCGGATTGTGTGGTATCTGTTCTTACCTGTTCGCAGCCCTCAAATTTAGGCTTATATATAGCCGTATTATAAAAGGAATTATAACAAATCACCTGTCGTCTTCCGAACCGAGGGATTCAGATTTCGACAGGTGATTACATTATTAATTAATGCTTAAACCGGCACTTGCATACCCTACAACTGTATTGAGCAAAGACAATCCGCTTGCCGTTGCTGAAAATACCAGCATTAATCGGGTCTGAGTTGTTACCGGAATATTGAGTCCTGTAAGTGAACCGTTTAACAGCGTTCCAATGGATATTACTCCGGAAAGTGATGGCGTCAGGCTTATCAGTGTTCCGGCAATCGGAGTAAATACATTATTAGGCGTTGTGGATTGATAAATCTGTGCGTTTACGGTAACAGTGGAACCTACTAAAGAAAGCGCCGCTGTTGTGCTGAAGAATGCACTGAACGAGGTAATGACACCGGCACGAGGAACCTGAAACGCAAAGTTGGAAAGCGTTCCACTTGCATTTGTGATATTAATCGTTGAGCCCAAAAGCGTAAGACCCTGCGCACTGCTGCCAAAGCCAACAAAGGCAGGAAGTCCGGCAAGCCCTCCGGCGATTGTTGTTAAGGAAATCGGGATTCCTGATGCAAATGGAATAATGGCTCCTGTGCCAGCTACCCCAGTTGCACCCGTGGCGCCAGTGGCACCAGTCGCGCCGGTCGCTCCGTCAGCGCCCGTGGCACCAGTCGCACCGGTCGCTCCGTCAGCGC
>CAMWLH010000084.1 GCA_947175045.1 uncultured Clostridia bacterium
ACAAAGAAAAGACCACGAGAGTTTTTTCGTGATCTTCTCTTTGTTATAAGCAATGCCGTTAAAATGCGGGTTCAGCTTGGTATCTTTAAATATGGTATACGTTTTGCCCCATGCTGGATACATCGCCGTCCGCCGAGATAATGGTCTTGGCGGTTATTTTTGCGAATTTTTCGGACTTCGCCTTGTATTCCAGCTTGCCCTCGGTTTTGTATAAATCCATATACTTGTTCACAAGGTAGAGCATATTGTATCCACTGCTGCGTGTAGGATTTCGCAAGTCGATTACGGAAATCTTGTAACCGTAATATTTTTCGGCAATGGTAGCGGTGTTACGGTAGAGATCGCCCTTGCTGTCGGTGGTGACGAAAGACATTCCTGCAGCGCAGCAGTACTCGATGTTCGGGTAGAGGAAGTTCGCGGTCTTGCCGACACCGGACGCGCCAATCATAAGCGTGTGGATATCCGCGTCATCGACAAGAGCGGTCATCAATCCGGCGTGATCCACGCAGCCAACAATCAGACCGTCCACGCTCGGGAGCTGCTCTCCATTGCGCCATAACCGCGGCGCGTAAGGGATTTGTTTGTATGTTCGAGTAACTTCTCCCTTTGTGGCGAAACGCGCTGTACCGTGCTGTCCGTTTCCCACGGGCTTGTTGGGTATCCCCTTGAGGGAATAGTGATCGCCGATTGCGGCAATCAGCGCAACTATAAGAAAAAAAGCTCCGCATAGGCAGAGCAGAAAAATTTGTGTTGTATTCATAATCGTCCTTTCTTCAAGATAAAAGTTTATAGTGTATCGGATTTAACCGAATGTCGTCTTATATTCCTCTATATAACCTCTGAAATGCTCCAAATACCTCTCGGCGACAGCACTCAACGGCTGCTCCGCCACATGGATATATCCTATTTCCATTACCTCGCTGCTTTTCAGCGGAATGGCGGTTATATCGGAACCGTTCAGATCACTGCTGAGAATACCCGAAGAAATGGTGTAGCCGTTTAAACCGATAAGTAAATTAAACAGCGTTGCGCGGTCGGACACGATAATGCTTTTCGGGCTTTCATCGGTGCTGTGCAGCTCCTCGGAAAAATAAAACGAATTGTTCACACCCTGATCATAGGTAAGGCGCGGATATTTCATCAGGTCTTTCCGTGATACGCTCTTCTTTTTCGCGAGCGGATTGCTTCTGCTGACAAAAACGTGCGGCTTTGCGGTAAATTGCGGAACGAATTCCAGATCGTTGTTTTTCAGAATATGCAGCAGCACTTCCCGATTGAAATTGCTTAAAAAAATTATCCCAAGCTCTGAGCGCTGTGTGCGGACGTCCTCAATGATATCGTTTGTTCGCAGCTCGCGCAGAGAAAACTCGTATTTATCCCGACCGTATTCCTTGACAAGCGACACAAACGCGTTGACCGCGAACGCATAATGCTGCGCCGACACCGCGAAAACTCTCTTTATCGGCTCTCCGTGCTTGTAGGTGTTTTCAAGGAGTTCCGCCTGCTCGACTACCTGTCTTGCGTAAGCAAGAAATTTCGTGCCCTCCTCGGAAAGGAGCACTCCCCGATTACTGCGGTGAAATATCGTAATGCCCATTTCCCGTTCTAGCTCCGATACGGCCTTTGACAAGCTTGGCTGTGCAATATACAGCTTCTGCGCCGCCATTGTTATGGAGCCGCAATTTACGATCTCCACCACATATTTAAGCTGTTGTAAAGTCATTTTCAACACTTCCCATAAAAAATCAAGGGAGAAAACCTCCCTTGTTATTTTAGCATATCGGCGGATAATTTTCAACCGGTTTTTACGGAAATCAAGCTGTAAACAGCATTATATATCCGCTCCGCTACATATGCGTTGTTCATTGTATAAAGATGTATCCCGTCAACTCCCTGTGACAACAGGTCGACAATCTGATCAATGGCATAGGCTATTCCCGCGTCATACATGGCTGTGGGATTATCTCCATATTTTTCGATTACCTTTCGGAATTTCTCAGGCAGTTTTATGCCGCATAACTTTACCATACGAGTGATCTGCTTTGCGTTCACGACCGGCATTATTCCCGCTTCAACAGGCACGTTTATACCGATTTTACGAGCCTGTTCGAGGAAATCATAAAAATATCTGTTGTCAAGAAAAAGCTGCGTTATAAGCTGCGCCGCGCCGCTGTCAACCTTGTTTTTCAGATGTGTCAAGTCCTCCGAAAGGCTTTCCGCCTCGAAATGTTTTTCGGGATAGCAGGCGGTGATAATATTGAAATCATACCGCTCGCAAATAAATTCTATCAGTTCATTTGCGTGAGAAAAACGTCCGTTCGGCGCGGTATTCTCGGAAATATCTCCCCGAAGCGCAAGAATATTTTCGATGCCGTTAGCCTTTAATTTATCAAGAATATTAACGGCATCGTTTTCGCTGAGATAAACGCACGGCAGATGAGCGACGCTTTCAATTCCGTACTTGTTTTTTACATCGGACGCTATCTGCACCGTTTTTTCGCAGTTCGCTCCGCCGCCCGCTCCATATGTCACACTTACGCAGTCGGGGCGCAGTTTCGCAAGCTCCTCCAAGGTCTTGTAAATAACCGTTTCATCGGAGGTCGGCTTTGGAGGGAAAACCTCGAACGACAGCACCGTCCGATCACGGAAAAGCTCACTTGTTTTCATCGCGCAGCTCCTTTGCCGCGTTTACGAGATTTTCAAGGCTCGGAACGGTTTCCGCTTCTCCTCTTGTTTTCAGACCGCAGTCCGGATTTACCCAGAGCTTTTCGGCGGGTATTCTGTCAAGCATTTTGCGCAGAGCGGTTTTGATCTCGTCCTTTGAGGGAACTCTCGGAGAGTGGATATCATATACACCCGGGCCTACCTCCGTGCGGAAATCGTTCGCTTTCAGCACGTCGAGAATAGTCAGGTCGGAGCGGCTTGCTTCAAATGTGATAGCGTCGGCGTCCATATTGTCTATATCCGTGATAATATCGGCAAATTCGCTGTAACACATATGTGTGTGAATTTGCGTTTCCGGCTTCACTCCGCTGTGGACGAGCCTGAACGCGGGAATTGCCCAATCAAGGTAATCGGATTTCCAATCGGATCTTCGCAGCGGGAGCTTCTCGCGCAATGCCGCTTCATCGACCTGAATTATCGAGATGCCGTTCGCTTCCAGATCTAAAACCTCATCACGAATTGCAAGCGCTATTTGCAACGCGCTTTCACGCAAAGAAATATCCTCGCGCGGGAACGACCAGTTGAGAATTGTAACAGGACCCGTGAGCATTCCCTTTACGGGCTTTTCGGTGCAGCTTTGAGCGAATTTCGACCACTTGACGGTCATCGGCTTTGCGCGGGAAATATCTCCCCAAACCACGGGCGGCTTAACGCAGCGCGTTCCGTAGGACTGCACCCACGCCTTTTCGGTGAAGATATATCCATCCAGACATTCGCCGAAATATTCCACCATATCGTTGCGCTCAAATTCTCCGTGAACGAGAACGTCCAGACCGATCTTCTCCTGCAATTCAATGCAGTCTTTGATCTTATTTTTCATGAACTCATCGTATTGCTGCTCGGAGATCGCGCCTTTTTTATAATCGGAACGCGCTTTGCGGACCTCGGCGGTCTGCGGGAATGAACCGATCGTTGTAGTAGGGAACAGCGGGAGAGCAAAGCGCTTTTTCTGTATTTTTTCACGCTCGGAAAATTCGGGCAAGCGTGTGTGATCCTTTTCGGAAAGCTCGTTCACACGGCTGCGGACAGCAGCGTTTTCTCCGCTGCGCCTCTCACTCATCAGCACGGAATTTGTCTTGTATTCGGGAGCGTCCTTTGGATTTTCCAGCGAGATGATCTTCTTTAGTTCCGCAAGCTCGCCGAGTTTTTCTTTCGCGAATGCAAAATGCTTTTTCACGTCATTTGTGAGCTTTTCTTCGTTTTCAAGAGTGTACGGAACGTGCAACAGCGAGCAGGACGTATTCAGCACGATCTCGCCGCAGTTAAGCGTAATTTTTCCGATGATCTCAAGTGTTTTCGCGTAATTGTTGCGCCAGATGTTCTTACCGTTTACAACGCCCGCAAACAGAACCTTATCCTTCGGAAAACCTTTATGCAATACCAACTCGAGGGTTTTCTTTCCCTCGACAAAATCAAGTCCTACGCCGTCAAATGGGAGCTTGCAGATATCGGAATAGCAGTCGCGAACATCTCCGAAATATGTTTGCAGGAGAACCTTCAAATTTCCTTTGCTGCCGAGGATTATCTCATACAATCCAACAAACAGCTTTTTGTCCGATTCATCCATGTCCATAACAAGGCAGGGTTCGTCAAGCTGTATCCATTCGGCGTTTTCGGCGGCAAATCTGCTTAATATCTCTGCATATGCTGCGGCGGTTTTCTCCGCGAAATCTTCCGCTTTTTTTGTTCCCGTAAAGCGCGACAGCTTCAAAAAAGTATACGCGCCGATGATCACGGGCTTGGTTGTGACGCCGTTTTGCTGCGCCTCGGCAAACAAGTCAAACGGTTTACTTCCGACAAGCTTTATATCCGTATCGTCGCAAAGCTCGGAAACCATATAATGATAGTTCGTATTGAACCATTTCTTCATCGCAAGAGCCTTTACGTCGCCCTTTTCGCCCTGATAGCCTCTTGCCGCCGCAAAATATGTATCAAGCTCGGACAAGCCGAGATCGGCATATCTTTCGGGCAAAGCGTTCAGCAGAACCGCCGTATCAAGCATTCTGTCATAAAAGGAAAAATCGTTTGACGGAATAAGATCAATGCCGCTTTTACGCTGAACTTCGAGGTTTTCATAACGCAGTTTTTTCGCGGTTTCCCGCAGCTCCTCCGAGGATATTTCATCCTTAAAATACTTCTCGCTTGCGAATTTCAGTTCCCTCACCGAGCCTATTCTCGGGTATCCTGTAATTGATGTTTTCATTTTTATGTTACCTTTCGTTTTTTCTTTTATTATAGCACGACTCGTTTGTTATGTGGTAACACTTGTTTTTTATTGCCGGTCATAGCTATTAACTATAGCACCCTGCGTAATGCGGCTAATACAGCCTGTTTAAGCGCACCTTGCTAAAGCAAATCAATATACCGCTGCTATAACAAAAACTGCTCCGCATAAGCAGAGAAGAAAAATTTGTGATGTGTTCATCTTGTTACTTTCATAATCTTAATATTTTTATGCCTTGCTGTTCGGCGTAATTTACGGTGTAGAATGTTCCGCCGTGCTGCTCCCGCAGGTAGCAGATGAGATATGCGCTGTTATCGACCATATGTCGATTGCGGTCAAGCATACAACTGCTTGTGTACTGCTGCGACAGAATCCGTACCTTGTCCGCCTGATCAAGTATTTCGTAGTACCGGTTTTTCTGTTCATCGTTCCAACGCGATGACTGCTGCTCGGGCGGACAGGGGAGAACCATTACAAGTCTGATGTGCGGATAGTCCTCTTTCAGCTTCAGAACCGTTTCGGCTGCTAGTTGGTCGAATCCAAGAGCAGCCCCGCTCCCGAAAAACACTATCCCTTGTTCGATCAGCGATATTATCACCTTTTCAAGGTTTGCTTGCAGTTCCGTACAGTCCTGCGGCAACTTGCGATGTCCCGAGAAACACGCTACTTTTGATCTCTCAACCATAAAATATCCTCCTTTGTTAGTGACTTATCACTATTATATCATATTTTAGTGATATTTCACTAATCTTTTTTCACAAAATATTATAAACTATATTTAGTGAAATATAACTAAGAGGAGAATTGTATGGGAGTATACGAGGTTACGGTCAAGCGGATACGGGAGCTGTGCAAGGAGCGCGGCATTACGCCGAACGGTCTGTCATATGCCGCGGGCATATCCCAGTCCACGATTAAGAGCATACTGAACGGCGAAAGCGTCAACCCCGGAATCGCCACGATCAAGAAAATCTGCGACGGTTTGGATATAACCATCGGCGAATTTTTCAACACCGAGGAGTTCAATTCGCTGGAGCAGGAATTGGAGTAGCTATACGCTCATCGACATTTGAAACGACTCGTCCGAGGGAACTTCCTCGGACGTTTCTTTTTGCTCGGCACGTTGAACGAGAGTTTCCTCTGTCGAGAGCCGCAGAGCGCAATCTGCTATATCGTATAATTTCCTCGCCGTTATTTTCAACTCCACGGCGGTCTGTGAGGGCTTACGAAGCTGCTCTAATCCCGCTGTCATTGCGCTTTGCAGCTTGCCAAGTTTGACAGAAACGCTGCCTTTATCTTGGTAGCACCTATACTCATTTGTAAGCCGATTTTTCATTCTATCGAGAGGAAATTCCTCTCCCGCGATTTTCAGAAAATGCTCGCTCGCCGCAACAGAAAACTCCGCTAACCTTTTTCGGTCGGCAGAGTTATAGGCGGCTATGAGGTCGGCGGCTATGCGGTTCGGGTTGATCTTCACATCGTTCAGCTCGGCAACGCTTTGTAAATACAATTCTTTGCGCTCATGAGGAACAGCGGGAAGATATTCCGCGCCGTGAAGCTGTTTGAGGCTTTCGTTCCAGTCTTTTAATTGCGGAGCAATACGAAAAATTTCTTCATATCCATGTTCGTAAAGAATATCCCGCAGCCGTTCCGCGGCTTCAATCCCACCCGAATCGTTATCAGTACAGAGATAAACGCTCCGCAAGTCGGAATGGCTCTCCAATGCTTTCAGCACCGCACTCTCATATACGCCGTTCATAGCGATATAGCTATGATTTTTCCAATCCTTTTGGTAAAGAGTGATGAAAGACAGCATATCTATCGGTGCCTCAAAAACGAACAGCTTCTCGTCATTTCCAAAATGAGAGAAGCTATAATCTGTATCCGAGCCCGCGACTGTTATGCGAAACGTTTTTCCGAAGCTGAGTGTGGAACGCACCGAGGCTTGCTTTGGATTGCCATTCTCGTCCGTTCCCACAAACACAACGTTATGGTATTTCTTTTCCTCGTAGATTTTGTGTTCGTGAGCGAAGTGCGAAATGATCTGCGGGTCGATAAACCGCTGTTTGGTCAGATACGCGAACACCCGCCGCATATCCGCATTCGGTTCGGGCAGCTCAAACGGTTTCACAACAGGTTCAGGAGCTGCTCTCGGAGAACTCACGGTCTGCGCGGAGCAATGACCACCAAGAAGTTCAATCACCGAATCCTGAAAAGAAAAACCAAGAAACTCCTGCAGAAACTTGACCGCATAACCGCCGCGCTGATTCTTGTGATCGTACCACTTGCCGCCGTGAATAGTTACGCTGTCATGTGTTCCCGATCCGTCCGTGTAAATGTACCGATACGTCGAGCCAACGCGCTTCACTCGACCGCCGCCGAGGTACGAAACCAAGTCGGCATTATTCGCGCGGTAAAGATCATCCTCCGAAAAATTGATGTAGGACATAAAACTTCCTTTCCCGAAATAATAAAATTTATATTGGGTACTTAACATTGTAGGCTCATGATGAACCTATCCATAGACCGCCGACAAGGCAAAATTCCCCCTTGTCAGTCGATTTATTTTTTTAAAATTAGGGCGGTCGGCTCAAAAAATACAGATTTGATGAGTTGCCGCCGGATTGTCTGTATCTGCGCTCGTGACGAAGATATTTCGCTATTTCGAGATCGTCAAGCGCACGTTTCACGGTGCTTCGGGACATTTTCAAGTCCGCAGCGATTGTGTTAATGGCAGGGAAGCACACACCTTGCCTAACTCGGCGGACTGTCGTATCAAATCTATTCCGCGTTCACGATCCGCGTCACAGCCTGTTCCACTGAACGTCATCATACCGAGCCGATATATGATTTTATCGTCGGGACTGTCGTTCGCAATTTTAGAAAATCCACTGTATGCCTTTTGGAAATACATTTCGGATTGCTCCGAATTTTTCTCAATACCAATGCCGTCACGAAGCATTTTCGCTACCTCATAGCAAGCATAGGCGTTATCCTGATTGGCGGACAGCTTATAATACAATCCGCTTTCATTTATCACAGTTCCTGAACTTCTGTCTGCTCCGTGATCTTGTGAAACTTATCCACCTCGGGACAGACACCAAGCGCTCTGCCGTTGTCGAAATTCACAT
>CAMWLH010000085.1 GCA_947175045.1 uncultured Clostridia bacterium
CGTGACAGGATTCGAACCTGCGGCCGCAACCACCCAAACTTAGCGCTCTACAAATCTGCGCCAGACCCAGATATCAAACGGAATATATTATAACACAACTTCAAGCGTTTGTCAATAGGTTTTTGAAAAAAATAATATTATAATATAATCTTGTACGATAAACTGTCAAACATTTCTCAAAAAAGCTGCGGCTCCGTTGGAGCCGCAGCACAAACTATTTAATTATTTGCTCTTGATATATTCATCCATAGCCTTAGCAGCGGTCTTTCCGGCGCCCATAGCCAGGATAACCGTAGCGGCACCCGTTACCGCGTCGCCGCCTGCGAATACGCCCTCGCGGGAGGTCTGTCCCACCTCGTCGGCGATAAAGCAGCCGTGCTTGTTGGTGTCAAGACCCTTCGTGGTATTGCGGATCAAAGGATTGGGACTTGTGCCGATGGACATTACCACGCAGTCAACGTCCAGCACAAAGTCGCTGCCCTCTTTTACTACGGGACGGCGGCGTCCGCTGTCGTCGGGCTCGCCTAGCTCCATTTCAACGCACTTCATTCCGCTGACGAACTTGCGATCATCCCCAAGGATCTCGGTAGGATTGGTAAGAGTGCGGAAAATGATCCCCTCTTCCTTAGCGTGCTCGATCTCCTCGTTACGGGCGGGCATTTCCTCCTCACCGCGGCGGTATACTATGTAGACGTTCTCCGCGCCGAGACGCTTTGCGCAGCGCGCCGCGTCCATAGCGACGTTTCCTCCGCCCACGACCGCAACGGAACTGTTCTTTTTAATGGGGGTATCGCTCCCCTCTTTATAAGCTTTCATAAGATTTACGCGGGTAAGGAACTCGTTGGCGGAATAAACTCCCTTAAGATTTTCACCCGGTATATTCATAAATCTGGGAAGTCCCGCGCCCGAACCTATGAAAATTGCCTCGTAGCCCTGCTCAAAAAGCTCGTCTACCTCTATGGTGCGTCCAACAACCACGTTGGTATCTATCGTAACGCCCAGCGCCTTAAGGTTGTCCACCTCATGCTGAACTATGCTTTTGGGAAGCCTGAACTCGGGGATACCGTATACGAGCACGCCGCCCGCCAAGTGGAGCGCCTCAAAAACGGTGACCTCATAACCCATTTTTGCAAGATCGCCCGCGCAGGTAAGTCCCGAGGGTCCCGCGCCGATAACGGCGCACTTATGCCCGTTTTTCGCGGGTACGGCGGGAGCGGAGGTGGAATGAGAGTTATGCCAATCTGCTACAAAGCGCTCCAGTCTGCCTATCGCCACAGGTTCGCCCTTTATTCCGCGGACACATTTGCTCTCGCACTGGGTCTCCTGCGGACAAACTCTTCCACAGACCGCGGGCAGCGAACTGCTCATGGCGATTATCTCGTAAGCGCCCTCGAAATCTCTTTCCTTGACCTTTGCGATAAACGCGGGAATATCGACAGCAACGGGACAGCCGCCCACACAGGGCTTGTTTTTGCAGTTAAGGCAGCGCTCCGCTTCGTCGACAGCCTGCTCCTCGGTGTACCCCAAAGCTACCTCGCTGAAATTCTTGTTGCGCACATTAGCGTCCTGAACGGGCATTTCATTCTTTTTAAGGCTCATGTTAGGCATATCAGCGCACCTCCTTTGCGAACAGCGCACAGGTCTCCTCGCGCTTTCTTGCTTCAAATTCCTTATACATACTGCCGCGCTCCATTGCCTCGTCAAAGTCGACAAGATGTCCGTCAAAGTCGGGACCGTCCACACAGGCGAATTTGGTCTCTCCGCCGACGGTCAGACGGCAGCCGCCGCACATTCCCGTGCCGTCTATCATAATGGGATTCATGGAAACAACGGTCTTGATGTTGTATTCCTTAGTGAGCTTGCATACAAACTTCATCATGATCAGCGGACCGATGGCGATGACCTCGTCATATTGATTCCCCGCGTCGATAAGCCCCTTGAGAGCGTCGGTAACAAGACCCTTTTCGCCGCAGCTTCCGTCATCCGTCATCAGCTTCATAACGCTGCTTGCGGCTTTGAACTCGTCCTCAAGTATAACCAAGTCTTTGCTGCGGAAGCCAACGATGCTGTGGACCTCACAGCCAAGCCCATGCAGCTTCTTTGCAATGGGATAAGCTATCGCGCAGCCCACGCCGCCGCCCACTACCGCGACCTTTTTCAGACCGTCGGTATGGCTGGGAACTCCGAGAGGACCTACAAAATCCTGAATGAAATCGCCCTCGTTAAGATGATTGAGCTTTTCGGTAGTCGCGCCGACTATCTGGAAGATAATGGTTATAGTGCCTTTTTCACGGTCAAAATCCGCAACTGTGAGCGGTATTCTCTCGCCGTCCGCGTCAACGCGCAGAATAATGAACTGCCCCGGCTCCGCCTTCGCGGCGATCATGGGAGCGTCCACTTCCATCAGCGTTACGGTAGGATTGAGCACTTTTTTGGCAACAATTTTGTACATAAAAAAATTACTCCTTACTCTTGTTTGGTGAGCGGCGGTAAAAGCCGTCACTTGCCCATTGTTACAATTATATCATATTGTCCTTAAAAATTCAAGGCTTTTTCACCCTTATTGCCATGCAAATTACTGGTGAACATATTCCCTGCGGGATATAAAACAAATTATCATTTACCCCCGTTATACATCCCACATTATGCAAAATGCCAAAAAATAGCTCCCTCAAGTGATATGATTTTGCACAAAGTGCGTGTTGACAAATTGGCTAAAATATACTATAATGTTGAATATAAGACAGTCCGCCATTCAACAGTCGCAGAGCCGACGAATATTGAGAGAAGGAGGAAAAAACATGGATGGACAGGGAATGGGAATAAGGCTGCGAATGCTTAACAACGCCATTCGGCGCTATATGGACAGATGTTCCCGAAAGAGCGAGCTGGATCACCTGACCTGCAGCAACGGCTGGATAATCGGGTATATAGACGATGCGGGCGGAAGCGTGTTCCAAAAGGATCTGGAGGGCGAATTCGGCATAACCCGCTCCACGGCGTCAAAGGTGATAATCCTCATGGAAAAGAAAGGTATGCTTAAGCGGGAGGGTGTGTCCCATGACGCGAGATTAAAGAAGATTATGCTGACGGAAAAATCCATGGAGGTAATAAAGATAATGCGGGAGGACAGGGAACGCATGGAAGCCCGTTTGACAAAGGGATTCACGCCGCAGGAGCTGGAGGTTCTGTACGGTTTTTTTGACAGAATACAAGCCAATCTCGACGAAGCTGAAAAGGAACAGACAATTCAGGGACGCTGAAAGCCGCTGTAAAGTGGCTGCCCACGAATAAATTTTCCGCAAGCCGAGGCTAACGCAGCCCGCCACAGACGGGTGGAGCGGTGCGGAAAAATCAAATTAAAATAAGGAGTTGATTTGTGATGATCAAAAGACTTGCCGCCTGTATAAGGCAGGCGAAAACCTGCGCGATACTTACGCCGATCTTTGTTCTTTGCGAAACGGCGCTGGAGGTAATCATTCCTTTGGCGATGGCGGGACTGATAGACAAGGGTATAACCGTCGGGGATATGAACGAGGTAATAAAGTATGGGATATATCTTATATGCCTGACGGCGCTGGCGCTGCTTTTCGGCGCGGTTGCGGGATATACCGCGTCGCGCGCGAGTTCGTATTTCTCACAGAACGTGCGGCAGGATATGTACTACAATATTCAGCATTTTTCCTTTGCGAATATTGACAAGTTTTCGCCTGCAAGCCTTGTGACGCGTCTTACAACGGACGTTACCAACGTGCAAATGGGCTTTCAGATGCTGACAAGAATAGCGTTCAGAGCACCCGCCATGCTGATATTCGCGTTTATATGCGCGTTTAATATCGATTCGGGACTGTCGCTTATTTTCGTGGGAGCGATCCCTTTTCTGGCGATAATTCTCGGTATAATCATAAAATTCGCGCACCCCATGTTCGAGCGTGTGTTCAATACCTACGACGAGCTGAACGAGGTGGTCGAGGAAAACCTCCGCGGAATACGCGTGGTTAAGAGCTTCGTCCGTGAGGATCACGAGATAGGCAAATTCGGGAAGATATCCCGGAGCATTTTCAAGGACTTCACCAAGGCAGAGAAAATCGTAGCGTTTAACGCACCCGCAATGCAGATAGCGATTTACACCTGCATGATACTTATCTCGTGGCTGGGAGCAAACTCGATAGTAGCCGGCGGCAATATAGCCGAAAACGGTCTTACCACAGGTGAGCTGATGTCGATGTTCACCTATGCCATGCAGATACTTTTCAGCCTTATGATGCTCTCGATGATATTCGTTATGCTTACCATGGCGCAGGCAAGCGCAAAGCGCGTGGTAGAGGTGCTTGACGAGAAATCGGATATAGTGGACGGCAAGGAGAATATCATGGATGTGGCGGACGGCTCGATAGAGTTCAGAAACGTGTCCTTCAGATATTCCGACAAAGCGGAAAAGAACGCACTGCAAAGCGTTGATCTCTCCATTAAGTCTGGGGAGACCGTCGGGATACTCGGGGGAACGGGCTCGTCGAAATCCACACTGGTGCAGCTTATACCGCGGCTTTACGACGCTACGGAGGGCGAGGTGCTGGTTGGCGGCAGGAACGTCCGCGAGTACAACCTCGAGGCTCTGCGCAATAATGTCGCGATGGTGCTGCAAAAGAACGTGCTTTTCTCGGGGACTATAAAGGAAAATCTGCGCTGGGGCGACGAGAACGCCACCGACGAGCAGATACATCACGTCTGCAAGCTCGCCTGCGCGGACGAGTTCGTGCAGACATTCCCCGACAAGTATGATACATATATAGAGCAGGGCGGCTCCAACGTTTCGGGCGGACAAAAGCAAAGGCTCTGCATCGCGAGAGCGCTGCTGAAAAAGCCCAAGATACTTATTCTGGACGACTCCACCAGCGCGGTGGACACCAAGACCGACGCGATAATACGCCGCGCTTTCAGGGAGGAAATTCCCGACACCACCAAGATAATAATTTCCCAGCGCGTTTCCAGTATCTGCGATGCGGATAAGATCATCCTGCTTAAGGACGGCATGATCGACGGAGTCGGAAATCACGAGGAGCTATACGAAAATAACCCTATTTACCGCGAGGTATACGATTCGCAGACGAGAGGAGGTAAGGAGGGTGAAGAAGATGAGTAAAAAAGAGCTGATGGAGCAGGAGCCCGCTCATATGCGCAAAAAGCCCGCATTTAAGCTGAACGGCATGGTAATGGGCAGACTTTTCGGATATATGAAGCCGTTTAAGGTGCAGCTTGTCTTTGTGGCTGTAAGCATTGTGCTGAGCAGCGTGGCGAGCGTGGCTTCCTCGCTGTTTATAAAGACCCTTATCGACGACTATATCATGCCGCTTATAGGAGTGGAAAACCCCGATTTCTCGGGACTTATATCCGCCATTACGGGCATGATAGTGATATTCCTTGTGGGAATAATCTGCACGCTGTGCTACAACCGTCTTATGGCTAACGTTTCGCAGGGAGTGCTGAAAAATATCCGCGACGAGATGTTCAGCCATATGCAGACCCTTCCCATAAAATACTTTGACACCCACACCCACGGCGACGTAATGAGCTATTACACCAACGACACCGACGCTCTGCGCCAGATGATATCTCAGACGCTGCCGCAGGTGCTGGCTTCGCTGGTAACGATAGTTTCCGTTTTCGCGTCTATGCTGAGCATTTCGATATGGCTCACGCTTATCGTGGTGGCGTTTCTGGTAGTCATGTTCTTTACCACGGGAAAGATCGCGGCGCGCTCGGGCACATATTTTATGCGCCAGCAGAAGTCCCTCGGCAACATCAACGGCTATATTGAGGAAATGATAAACGGTCAGCGCGTCGTAAAGGTATTCTGCCACGAGGACAAGGCTAAAGAGGGCTTCGACGAAAAAAATGTCGATCTTAGCGCGTGCAACTGCCTCGCCAACGCCTACGCGAATGTTCTCATGCCGGTAAACAACTGCATGGGCTATGTATTGTACGTCATTATCGCGGTGGTGGGCGGAATCCTCACCATAAACGGCGTAACAAATATCGCCTGCTTTTCGCTTGGCGTGCTCACGCTCGGTTCCGTCGCTTCCTTCCTGCAATTGTCAAGGAGCTTTATAGGACCTATCGGTCAGGTATCGCAGCAGCTCAACTCCGTCGCAATGGCGATGGCGGGCGCGGAGCGTATCTTTACCCTGCTTGATGAGAAATCCGAGACCGACGACGGCTACGTTACCCTTGTAAACGCGAAGTACGAGAACGGGCAGCTCACCGAGACCCCCGAGCGCACTCACCTCTGGGCTTGGAAGCACCCCCACACCGCGGACGGCTCCGTTACCTATACCGAGCTTAAGGGCGACATAGTGCTGGACGATGTGGATTTCGGCTATACTCCCGACAAAACCGTGCTGCACAATATCGACGTGTACGCGCAGCCGGGTCAGAAGGTGGCTTTTGTGGGAGCTACCGGCGCGGGAAAGACCACCATAACCAACCTTATCAACCGCTTTTACGATATCGCGGACGGCAAGATACGCTATGACGGGATAAACATCAACAAGATCAAAAAGGACGATCTGCGGCGCTCCCTCGGCGTGGTATTGCAGGACGTAAACCTGTTCACGGGCACGGTCATGGATAATCTGCGCTACGGCAAGCCCGACGCTACCGATGAGGAGTGCATTGCCGCCGCGAAGCTCGCGAACGCGGACGGATTTATACGAATGCTCCCCGAGGGCTACAACACGGTGCTCAGCGGCGACGGCAGCGGGCTTTCGCAGGGACAGCGGCAGCTTATCTCGATAGCGCGCGCCGCGGTAGCCGACCCGCCCGTTATGATACTTGACGAGGCGACCTCCTCTATCGATACTCACACTGAGGAGATAGTCCAGCGCGGCATGGACGCTCTTATGGAAGGGCGCACGGTGTTCGTTATCGCGCACAGGCTCTCCACCGTCAAGAATTCCGACGTAATAATGGTGCTTGACCACGGGCGGATCATTGAGCGCGGAAGCCATGAGAAGCTCATTGCCGAAAAGGGGCAGTATTACAGGCTGTACACAGGCGCGTTCGAGCTTGAATGACAAATGGGCGGACGGGTATACCGTCCGCTCTCTGTTATCTGTATTTATTGACAAACTGTATTAAATTTGATGTTATCCGTATCGCATAAAGGTCACCGTAATATGATCCTGAATGTATTCCCACTACTGATTTGTCAGAGTTAAGTATAAGAGGTCCTCCACTGCACCCTGATACTGCATAAGCTGTATGAAAAAAATGTTTGGATTGAGACGAAGAATCAATATATCCATGACTTATTCAAAATTCATTATGCCAGTCATTTGAAGAAAAAATTTTATCATTTGGGAAACCGTACAAATCAACCTTTGCCGATTTAAGTGTAGTATTTGAGGTTGTTTTTAAACCGAAATAACCATCTGAAACATCTGCGGATGTTCTGTATTCATCAGGCATATAGCCTGGAAAGCCCTCTGATGAAACGGTTTTTCCTCGCCAGCTTATGTCAATGTATATGTCGCCGTTATTAAATATATATTCGTCCTCTGGTTCTTTTACCTCAGACAGTCGATCAATAATATATCTTCTTTCATCCTTGGTATATAGTGGGTTTGAGTTCATTCCAGGTTCCCACAGTCCGAACTCTTCCAACTCATCCTTTGTGAATGTGCCTATATGATTATCACTGTGAAAAGCTCCATCGCCCTCATTATGCCCTGCAAGTTCTGCCGGTGGATTTTCCGCAAGCTCATTTTTAACTGTGTCAAGACCATACCCAAGTATGTCGCTCCAGTGCACAAGTCCGTTTTCATCTGCTTTGCTCTCATTGTCGCTGATGATATCTGCAACGATAAAATTGCCGATTTTAGCTGTATCCTCCTCGTTTTCCGCAGTCTGTGCCGCCGCTGTAAAGGACAGTGCCATACATGTCGCTAAAGCTATTGCAGTAATTTTTTTGATAATTTTCATAAGTATTGATTCTCTTTCAAAAAACATTTGGTATTATCAACCAATT
>CAMWLH010000086.1 GCA_947175045.1 uncultured Clostridia bacterium
GAGCGCGTGAAAGCTCCGCTTTCCCATAATAACAATGCAGATAAACATATAAATTAAACAATCAACACAATAAATCTAACAAAAAATTAGCGTGCCAGCATAAATTATTATTTATCTGCTCTCTTTTACCAAAAAAACCGAAAATTTACTCAACACTACTGGACAAAACGCGAAAAATGTGGTATACTATATGATGTATAATTGTGTGAGCACTGATAGCTCGCAAAAAGAAAGGAAAAAAGAAAATGAACATTACAACCGATACTATTATAGGCGATATTCTTGACTTTAACCCCGAGGCTGCCGCTCCCATATTCTTTGAAATGGGAATGCACTGCCTGGGCTGCCCCTCTTCCAGAGGCGAGAGCGTTGGGCAGGCATGCATGGTTCACGGAGTTGACGCCGATGAGATCGTCGCAAAGCTCAACACGGCGCTCGGTAACTGATGATCTCGCTTGACAGCAGGCTGAGAACGGTGGCGGAGCTGTGCCGCAAAGGGACGATCGTTGCCGACGTCGGCACGGATCACGCGCTGCTCGCCTGCTATCTGGCGCAGAACGGCGCGAGGGAGGTCATCGCATCCGATATCCGCGAGGGACCTCTCGCGGCGGCGCGGAGAACCGTTGAACAAACAGGCGTGAAAAACGTGCGCGTAACGCTCTCCGACGGGCTTAAGGCGATAGACTTCGCGGAGGACGTTGTGATATGCGGCATGGGCGGGGAGCTTATAGCGGACATCGTTGAGGACTGTGGCTTTATCACGGAAAATACCCGATTTATTTTGCAGCCCATGACCAAACCCGACATTCTGCGCAGGCGGCTGTATTCCTCGGGATTTGAGATAATCGAGGAACGCACCGCCTACGAGGGCAGCCGCGGATACGCGATAATGTTGGTAAAGCATATTGGTATCCCGCGGGAAACAGACGAAATATTCGAGCTGACGGGAAAGATCACAGACCCGAAATTTCTGCGGCTGATCGCGGAAAAGCTGCTGAAAAACGCGCATGGTATGGACAGATCCGAGGACTTCCGCGAGTCCGCGGAGCACCTTCGCAGGAATGCGGACATAATTTTCAAGAAAGCTGAGGGACTGATATGACAGTAAATGAAATGCTGCAATACTTAAACTCCATTGCTCCCTTTTCTTTTGCGGAGTCCGGCGATAACGTCGGGCTGCTTGTGGGGAGCGGCCGCACAGAGATATCCGGCATATGCTGTGCGCTTGACATAACCAACGAGGTCATCGGAGAGGCGGTCAAGAACGGCGCCAATCTGATAATTTCCCACCACCCCGTTATCTATGACCCGCTCAAGACCGTAGCGGCGG
Source organism: uncultured Clostridia bacterium (assembly GCA_947175045.1). GTDB lineage: Bacteria > Bacillota > Clostridia > Oscillospirales > Ruminococcaceae > CAG-115. The sequence continues at coordinate 1,331 of CAMWLH010000086.1, forward strand.
GAACTCCCGTATTCAATCTTATCCGCTCGGGTATAAGCGCGATCTGCATTCACACTAATTTCGACGTTTCCGAGGGCGGCGTGAACGACGCTCTGCTGGAAATGCTGGAGTTCAAGAAAAAAGAAGTGCTTGAAGTCACAAAGCCAAATGGAATAGGCTTCGGAGCGGTGGTAGATCTGCCCTTCGCGTTTACTCCCGCGTCCCTCGCAGAGCACTGCAAGACCTGCCTGGGCATTGAAAACATAAAATACACCCGTCTCGATACTGAGATAAAGCGCGTGGCGGTAAGCTGCGGCAGCGGTCTCAACGACAACACTATGAAGCTCGCGCGAGCAAAGCGCTGCGGCGCGATAATCACGGGCGATATCAAGTACCACTACTGGATAGAGGCTCTCAACACGGGTATGATACTTATCGACGCGGGACACTACGGCACGGAGCAGTGCGCTCCCCACAGGATAGCGGCGCTTGTAACCAGATTCTACAACGCCGTGCCCGTATTTGTGGCGGATTGCAATGTTGAGCCGTTCTTTTACGTATAATCGTAAGCGTTTGCGCAACATCTTTAAGGGGGGATTTCCTTGTCGCTCGACGGAGCTTTTCTTCATCTTGTAAAAGCGGAGCTTATGACGCTTATAGGTTCGCGGGTCGACAAGGTTTATCAGCCCTCCCGCGAGGAAATAGTAATAACGCTGCGCACTATGCGCGATGGCGCCAAAAAGCTGATTTTATCGGCAAACAGCGTTTCGGCGCGGGTAAATCTCACCGAGACCTCATTTGACAATCCGCAGCAGCCGCCTATGTTCTGTATGCTCATGAGAAAGCATCTCGGCGGCGGGCGGCTTACCGACATAAGGCAGGACGGTCTGGAACGCATTATTTATTTTGATTTTGAGTGCGTGAACGAGATCGGAGATATTGTCACGAATACTCTCGCCGCGGAGATAATGGGGCGGCACAGCAATATTATACTTATAAGGGACGGCAGGGTCGTTGACAGCATAAAGCGCGTTACCGACGACATTTCGTCGGTGCGGCGGGTGCTGCCGAATATCCCATACGAAACGCCCCCGAGAACGGAGCGGCTGAATTTGCTTGAGGTCTCCCCGGAGGAAGTGTGGGAACGGCTTAACGGCAGCTCCGAGCGGCTGGCAAAGCGGCTTCTGACGGTGCTGGAGGGAGTGTCCCCCGTTTTTACTCGGGAATGCGCCTACTACGCCGCGCGGGACGTTGATATTCCCTGCAATGAGCTGACGGAAGGTATGCGGGACAAGGTGCTTTTTTTCCTGTCAAAGGCCAAAAAAGCCCTCGGCGGCACTGCGGAATATACCATAGTGAGCGAGCTTGGCGGCAGAAAAAAGGATTTCTGCTTTGTAAATATTGAGCAGTACTCCACCGCTATGCTTATATCCCACGCGGAAAGCGCCAATTCCCTGCTGGACGGATTTTTTGCCGCGGCTGACAGAACGGAGCGTACCAAGCAGCGAGCCAGAGACCTGCTGAAGCTGCTGATGAACAGCTATGAGAGAGTTTCACGCAAGCTGGAGCTTCAGAAAAAGGAGCTTGCGGAATGCTCCGAGCGGGAGGTTTTCCGAGTCTGCGGCGACCTTATAAACGCGAATATTTACCGTCTGGAAAAGGGCATGACCAAGTGTACTCTGGAGGACTTTTACAGCGGAGAACCGCGTGAGATAGCTCTTGACGCGCGCCTTACTCCCGCGCAGAACGCCCAGAAATACTACACCGAATACCGCAAGCTGGACACCGCCGAAAAAATGCTCACCGAGCTTATCAAAAAAGGCGGCGAGGAGCTTGTTTACATTGACAGCGTGTTTGACTGCGTAAGCCGCACCGAAAATGAGGCGGAGCTTGCCGAGATACGAAGGGAATTGCGCGAGCAGGGATATCTGCGCGGCGGAAAGACCGACGAGAAAATCAAAAAAACCGAACCGCTGAGGTATGTTTCCACAAGCGGATATGAAATACTTGTGGGCAAAAACAACAGGCAGAACGACACACTTACGCTGAAAACCGCGCGCGCGTCGGATATCTGGCTGCACACAAAGGAGATCGCGGGATCGCACGTTATCATAAGGACAGCCGAAAAGGGCGCTCCCGACGAGGAAACCATTCTCGAAGCTGCCGAGCTTGCGGCGTATCATTCAAAGGGACGCAGTTCTTCGCAAGTCCCCGTGGATTATACCGCGGTGAAATTTGTAAAAAAGCCCGCGGGTGCAAAACCCGGCATGGTCATATTTACCAATAACAGAACAGTCTACGTCACGCCCGACGAGGAGACAGTGAAAAGGCTTTCAGCGGGGAGAGGGTAAGGAGATATGGGTGTTTATAAAATTCCGCTGAGATTTACGGCGGGAAGCTTCAAATTCAGCGAGCTGGGCAGAGTTAAGAACGGCGAGTGCTTAGAGCTCGACTACGACGATGAGTATCAGATGATAACATACAACGCGCCGATGTACGGGAGCGAAGTCCGTATTTACACCGTGCCGCGGAAGCTTATGCCGAACGCGCTGTCGGCGGTGTACGGCAGCGACGGCGTACTCGGTAAGGTCGAATTTTCCGAGGGAGAACGCAAACGGCTGTTCTATATCCGATACAAGAATATCGCGGCGTCCGAAAGGGGCGTTCTGAAATTTATCAAGGAACAGGCGGATATGATATCCAAGGAGATAATCGGCAAAAAGCAGACATTATCGCGGCTGTTTGTCGAATATTTTTACGACGGCGAGGCGGCGGACATCGCCGCCGAGACTGCCACTGCGGAGGAAACGCAGGCGGTCATTGACTATTATAAAGGCGATATCACTGCCGCCGACAACTACGGCAATTTTAATAACAGGATAGAGCTTGATCTTGAGGCGCTCAGGGTAATGCTGATGTGCACAAACGGCGATTTTCGGAGCATGCTGTTCTATAAGGCTGTGGAGACCTTCGAGGAACGGTTAAGAAGCCGCGTTCTTGACAAGATCGGCAAGACCAAGGATTTTAAATTTATTTCAGAGGAATACGATTAAGAAAGGACATATATAAATGAGGAAAGAACTGGCAAAGACCTACGCTCCCAAGGAGTTTGAGGAGCGCATATATAAAAAATGGGAGGAAAAGGGATATTTCCGCGCGGAGAGAGACCCCGCCAAAAAGCCCTATACAATAGTAATGCCGCCGCCCAACATCACGGGGCAGCTCCATATGGGGCACGCGCTGGACTGCACGCTTCAGGATATACTTATAAGGTGGAGAAGAATGCAGGGATATTCCGCGCTGTGGCTGCCCGGTACGGATCATGCCGCTCTTGCCACCGAAGCGAGGATAGTTTCGACCATGAAAGAGGAGGGCGTTACCAAGCAGCAGCTCGGACGCGAGGGCTTTCTTAAGCGCGCGTGGGAGTGGAACGATAAGTACGGAAACAGAATAAAGGATCAGCAAAGAAAAATGGGAAGCTCCTGCGACTGGAGCAGAGACCGCTTCACGATGGACGAGGGCTGCTCGAAAGCAGTGCAGAAGGTATTTATCGACCTTTACAACAAGGGACTTATTTACCACGGAGAACGCATTATCAACTGGTGCCCAAACTGCAGGACCTCAATATCCGATATCGAAACGGAGTACGAAGAGCAGGACGGATTTTTCTGGCACATAAACTATCCGATAGCGGACGGCAGCGGCTTTGTGGAGATAGCTACCACCCGTCCCGAAACGCTTCTCGGCGACAGCGCTGTGGCGGTAAATCCCAAGGACGAGCGCTACACGCAGCTTGTCGGAAAAATGCTGAAGCTGCCGCTTACCGACAGGGAAATTCCCGTTGTGGCGGACGATTATGTGGATATGGAATTCGGAACGGGCTGCGTTAAGATAACCCCCGCTCACGACCCCAACGACTTTGAGGTGGGCAAGCGCCACGACCTTCCCGTTATCCACATGATGAACGACGACGCGACCATTTCCGAGGGTATCGGCGGCAAGTACGTGGGCATGGACAGATACGAAGCGCGCAAGGCTATGGTAGCCGACCTTGAGGCTCAGGGACTTCTTGTAAAGGTAGAGCCGCACGTTCACAACGTCGGCACCTGTCAGCGCTGCGGCACGACGGTAGAGCCTACCGCGTCCATGCAGTGGTTCGTTTCAATGAAGGAGCTTGCCAAGCCCGCTGTCGACGTTGTAAGGAGCGGAGAGCTGAGATATGTTCCCAAGCGCTTTGAAAACGGATATCTTTACTGGATGGAGAATATCCGCGACTGGTGCATTTCCCGTCAGATATGGTGGGGACACAGGATTCCCGCCTACTACTGTCAGAATAAGGAATGCGGGCACACGGAAATAAATCTTGACGGCATTGAAAAGTGCCCGAAGTGCGGTGCTCCCGTCGTGCAGGACGAGGACACGCTCGATACCTGGTTCAGCTCCGCGCTGTGGCCCTTTTCGACTTTGGGCTGGCCCGAGAAAACTCCCGATTATGAGTATTTTTATCCCACCTCTACCCTTGTTACGGGCTATGACATCATTCCGTTCTGGGTATCGAGAATGATTTTTTCGGGACTGGAGCATACGGGCGAAAAGCCCTTTAAGGACGTTCTTATTCACGGTCTGGTGCGGGACGAACAGGGGCGCAAGATGTCCAAGTCCCTCGGAAACGGCGTAGACCCGCTTGATATCATTGACAAATACGGCGCGGACGCGCTGCGGCTCACGCTGGTGACGGGCAACGCTCCCGGCAATGATATGCGCTGGTCGGAAACCAAGGTCACAAACTCCCGAAACTTCGCGAATAAACTGTGGAACGCTTCCCGATATATTCTGATGAACCTGCCCGAGGATTTCGAGAGCGCTAATCTGCCCGAAAATCTCCCGATCGAGGACAAGTGGGTTCTAAGCCTTTATAATGATATCGTCAGAAACGTTACCTCAAATCTTGAGGAATACGAGCTGGGAATAGCGGTGCAGAATCTGGTGGACTTTATCTGGGATATCTACTGCGACTGGTATATCGAACTTACAAAGCCACGCATTGCGGAGGGCGGCACGACGGCTCTCGCGGCGCAGAATGTGCTGGTTTACGTTATGCAGGGAGTTCTCAAGCTGCTGCACCCGTTTATGCCGTTTATCACGGAGGAAATATGGCAGTCAATGCCAGTGAGCGAAAGCGAGAGCATTATGACCGCAAAGTGGTGCGAGTATGACGAGTCTCTGCATTTCGCGGAGGAGCAGGAAGAATTTTCGCGCATAGTCGCGGCGATAAGGGCAGTGCGCGCTCAGCGCAACGAGCTTAACGTGCCGCCCTCCAAAAAGGTCACCATGCTGGTGGAAACCAAGTTTACCGAGCTGTTCGGCGGCTGCCGCGCGTTCTTTGAGAAGCTGGCGGGAGCGGGAGAGTTCAGCGTAAGCGAGAACGCCGCGGATACCGAGGGAATGGTAACAGTAGTTACCGACAGCGCGAGAATCTTCATGCCTATGGGCGAGCTTGTAGACAAGGAAAAGGAGCTCGCAAGGCTGGAAAAGGAGCGCAAGGCTGCCGAGAAGGACATAGAGTTCCTGTCAAAGAAGCTGAACAACGAGGGATTTCTCGCGAAAGCGCCCGCGCAGCAGATAGAAAACGAACGGGCAAAGCTGGCTAAAGCCGAGGAAAAACTGGCAAAAATCAACGCTTCCGTAGAGGGGCTTAAATAAACAGTCGGCGGTTGCCTGCGCACTCCCTGGGGAATCTTGAAAGGAATTTGACAATGAGCAGACACATGGCTTTCTGGAAATACAATGACGGCACACATCTTGACAATCAAAAGGTATATGAGGAATCCTGCTGCAGCGAAAACTTTGTAGACGGGCTGGCGATGCTTCCGATAAGCGATATACTGCGCAGGGTTGATGAGGTCTTTGACAGCTACGATAAGCTCGATGACAGCAATTATGAGAGCGACAAAGGCGCGTTTTCAATATCGGCGACTAAACAGAGCGTTCTGTTTGACTGCGGATGGAGTATGGACGAAGCAGAGCTGAATAAAATCATTGACATAATGCTGGAATTTGACTGTCCGCTTTACGATCCCCAGATAGAAACAAGGTTTGAAAAGGAGGATAAAATGGACGATCTTAATAAAAGATGGCAGGAAGCATACCAAGCCAATCCAAGAGTATATGAAAATGAAAACGGAGATCTGTTGGTGGGATTTGCGCTTACCGAGGACACCGATTCCCTGTTTCCGCTGTACCCCGAACAGCAATGGGCAATAGAGGGAAAAGTAATCGGAAGCTGGATAATCACAATGGTGAGCCTGACAAACCCGCAGGGCGGTATAATCGGGCAGATGGAATATCACGAGGCAATGAAAAGGCTTCAGCCATATATTATCGCGAGCGCGGAAAACTGGGCGCTGATAAGGGGTATGACACATAAAGAGATGGACGAGCTGTTCGAGGGGCTTCCGAGGAAATTGGTGTAGCGCTCAAAGCGGCATAAAGCGCCCGCAAAGAGCGACACCAAACTCACGCAGAAAAGCAACGCACGAAAAGAGCAACGTAAAGCTCACGCAGCAAAATTTTTCGCAATACGCTGTGAAAGCGCAGCAGAACGGAGCGTAAGCGGAGTGGAGCGGAGCTTTTACAGCGGGCTAGCGCCGACTTGTTCGGCGCGGTGCGAAAAATTT
>CAMWLH010000087.1 GCA_947175045.1 uncultured Clostridia bacterium
GGGACAGCGGCGACGAAACACCGCTGTACTACTGGAAGCGGAGGAGATAAAATGCATTTTTACAACAATAACGTGGCGGGATTTCCTCAGCCCTATTATAACGGCGCTGTGCCGGACAGGCTCGCGCAGTTAAGCGGACAGTATCAGCCGCAGCAGCTCCAGCCGGTTCAGCCGGTACAGGCAATGCAGCCCATGCCGCAGCCCGCGGGTAACGGCATAATCTGGGTGCAGGGCGAAGAGGGAGCTAAGGCGTATCTTACCGCCCCCGGCGCTTCCGTTATGCTTATGGACAGCGAAAACAACACTTTTTATATAAAATCCAGCGATCAGAGCGGAATGCCGCTGCGCATTTTCAACTACACGGAACGCACCGCGGCAAACAAGCCGCCTGTTGAGCCGCAAGCGCAGGCAGATTTTGTGACCCGCGAGGAGTTCAACGCGCTGGAGGACAAGCTTAACGCGCTGCTCGCAAAGGAGCTGCCCAAGCCAGCCAGAAATTCCAAAAAGACCTGCTAACAAAAGTCAACCCCTAAAATGAAAAAAATTTTTTTAAATTTTAGGATTAAAGAAATAGGTATAGCAAAGCTGACCGCCGAAGGAGAAATTTTTCGACGATCACAACAATCGTTAGGTGAACAAATCAAGCGTTAAGAATCTCGTTCACTCTGGCATAGTAAATGCGCAGAAACTTGTTGGCGGCGGCTATCATATAAACTTTGTATGGCTTGCCCTCAGCGCGTTTTTTATCAAGAAATCGGTAAACGGGGTCATATTTGGGACTGTTCTTGAGAATAACGTCAATGACTTGAAAAAGTGTTTTGCGAAGATGTGGAGAGCCGCGTTTGGAAATGCTTCAGGACTTAACGTCAATGTTTCCGGATTGGTACGGCGGAGCGTCAAGCCCGGCAAAAGCGGTAATCGCTTTACGGCTGTGGAAACGGCGTGTATCGCCAATCTCTGCGATCAGCTGCGGAGCGAGAACTTTGCCAACACCGAACATCTCCATAACAACGTTGTGTTCGGGAATCGCGGCAGATACAGCCGCGTTGGTGGCAAGGAGCACATGATTGAGCAGCTTCACGAGACGATGGAGGACGCGACCACTGAGCGCCAGCGCTCCGCGATTCATCGCTGCATGGAGCAGCTGGAAAACGAGTAACGGAGCGGGCTATGGTTACCGAGCGGGAATTACTCGACGCCATAAGAGAGTGCGAGAGCGCACCCTCGTCGTATCGGAGCTGCGAGAGACTGGCGGTGTTCTATTCGCTTTATGACAGGCTTTACGGCTCAGCGGCAGAAGCTCCCGAAAAGCATGCCGGAAACGCAGATATCCGATCTGTCTCCGACAGCGAATTCATGCGTCTGATAGCCGGAAAGGACTGGACCGATTTGCTCCTTATCCTCGACGAGCTTATGGACAGCGTTAAAATTCTACAGCCGCGTCTATACGATGCCGTTATGCGAAAGCTGCGCGAATAATTTTTCAGAGGGGCGTGTGATCGCCCCTCTTTAATTGTTGTCTTAATTTTGTCGGCTTACCGTGTTGCATACCTTGCTATTTTGGCGTGAATTTTGATGTTTTTGACGTCATTTTGCTTTTTTGAACAGCAAACGAAAATGCCGCAATCCCGCGCCGTTAAGCCATTCGCGGCAACGATTCGGGATTGCACATATTTTCCTAATGGTGGAGCCGAGGCGAAATTCCGTTAGCACACATACATTTTGTCAATTATTCAGTTGTTTTCAATATCAAAAATAAAAGTATTAAGAAGATACGTTTTTCACATCCGCAAAGGATTTTTGCATCTATATGCATTTTTCTTTTCAAGCATGTTGGTTTTTCCAAAATTTGTATAAAGCTAAAAATGGGTATAGAGAGCAATTAAGAACCTGTACCAATAGAATAAAACCGTTTAAGTAAGGTATGAAAATGAGAAATAATAATCATATTTTTAGCATAAACGGTTCGAATTTCGTAATCTTTCGAAAGGCGTCGTGAATGACCAAACCATGAAAAGGTTCTCTCCACCCGCCAACGTTTCGGTAAAACCTCAAAAACAGGTTTTATCTGTTTTGAAATATCAATTCTAATATTATGAAATATTTCAAATGTGTTTTTGAATGTTCCTCTGTACCCTTCATCGGCACAACCGGCTTCTATACTTGGATAACGATACAGTGCTTTTTCAAAAGTATACACTCCGCCTTTTGTGTCATGTATATTTGCGGCATGAACATGAACGGCAAGCAAATTTCCCATAATATCGGTTACTATATGTCGTTTTCGTCCTTTTGTTTTTTCCCCCGTCATAACCACGTTCGTCTGAGGAATACACAGTTTTCACGCTTTGTGAATCAATCAGAGCATAACTCGGCTCAGGTGATCTTCCTGCTTCTTCCCGAGTTTTGATGACTGTGACTTTCAATATTTTTTCCCATAATCCCTCTCGAACTGCCTTATAGTAAAAATTCGATACCGTTGTATGCGGCGGAAAATCATGTGGCAATTGTCTCCATTTGCAGCCGCTGTCAACAAGGTACAACACTGCGTTTATTAACTCCCTCTTTTCCCATTTGCTTTTATTGCCTGACTTCCACATTAACGGTTCTATTATTTCCTATTGACTGTCCGTTAAGTCGCTTTCATATGCTTTTCGTTTGTTTTCTACTATCATTTCTTTATTATACCTTATTTTTTGGGGGGTGTCAAGTTTATTGGTACGAATTCTAAAAATTTTTTAAAAACGCCATCACACAACACGGTTCAAAACAGATGTAATAGGTGAGGGACAAAAATACGAAAGAGATGATAATGACGATTTTATTTATTTTATTCAAGAAAGACGGCAGGAAGATTTCTCCTTTGACAATGAGCACATAATTAGCATAGAAGATGTAATGGTGGGAGATAAGTACGGGGTATTCATGACATGGGAGAGAACAACACATCTTTTGTGGGATAACGGAGATTATGTTCTTCACATATCTGGCAGATTATCCAAAGATGCGGCTATAAATTTGGCAAAAAGCGCCAAAGTTTGCGAAATCGAAGAATTTTTTGAAAAAACAGCGTAATAGTTGTAATCGCAATTATGTTATAATAACAGCGAAGGATAAATTCGCTAATAAACACGAAAGGAGGGAACGCTATGAAGAAAAGACTTTTGCTTCCGGCGGTTTTGACCGCTGTTTTAAGCTTTTCCGCTATGCAGCCCTTTGCATATGCGGAAGCAGTTTCTGCCGCAGGTCTGATTGAACCGTATTACGATGATAATGTATACGCTGATGTCAAACTTACGATACAGAATAAAACTGCCACCTGCTATTCGTCGATAGAAGCAGATGAAGTGGTTAAGATCACAGCCGAGCAAACGCTCCAAAAGCAGGGCTTGTTCTGGTCATGGAGCAAATATGACAACACAAGCTAGACAAAGACGGCAAACGCAAGCTATATCTCTATGTCCAACACCAAGTCTGGTCTGAAAGCGGCACATACCACGTTAAAACGGTTTTCACGCTGACGAACAAAAACGGCAAGACCGAAACCATCACGGTATATAGCACTGAAAAAACTGTAAATTGAATGTGCGGGTCTCACGCCGTAAAACGGGCAATACCGCCCGGGGAAACAATGCGGACGTAAAATCAATCTGCGTTTCGCGGAAACTTTTTACAAGAAAGGAATTTGAAAATGAAAACAATTAAGATCAAGACCGCCATCGCGGCGGCAATCATCACCGTATGCGCTTTGGGTACAACAGTTTTTGCCGCGGGAGCATTCGAGCAGACAAGAGCGGGAGAAGCAAGTATGCTTTATTACAGCTTCTCGCTCACCGGAAAGGGCGACGCCGAGTACACAAGAGGATATGTAAAGGATGAGAACGGATTCGCATCGGTTCATGTTTACAATGGTAATTTAACATCATCAAGTCCAATGCTTTTTAGTGTTACAACGCAACAAAACGCTACCTCTTATATTACCAAAACATTTAAAGCCACTACACAGGGAGAAAGTGTAAGAGAACAACTCTATTATACAACTCAGCCCAAAAAAGGAGATACGATATATCTCAGAGGCGCTTCCGAATACAATGGCTGCCGGGCAAGCGGTAAGTGGAATCCGTAATTACTGTGAACAAACGGGCATAATGTGATAATTGCGCGGCGGTGCGGTCGCCGCCGCGCATACATTTTATTAAGAAAGGTCAATTATGAAACAAGCCAAACTTTTATCGATTTTCTTTGCTCTGATCCTGTTGTCGGGCTGCGCCTCTGACGGCGTATCCGATTTCTCTGCGGGGGAAACCGCGGGCATATATGAGGGCGAATTTAAGATATGGGATGCGGAAACGGTAAGGAGCCTTTTCCTTCCTGATTTTGACAGTCTTTCCGAGGAGGATTTTACAGAATTTCTGGAGGAAGATTCAAGCGTCAGAATCAAGGACGGCATGCACAACACATATTTTCTTTATGAAACCGTTGATGACAGAGAACTGTTCTTTGACGCGGGAGTGATCATGTATGATGACGGAGCTTTGGAAAATTACAGGCAATATCTGAATTATGGCAACATTGCCGCAAATTACACCGAGGAGAGAATGCGAGAGGCTTATCCGTTAAAGGAAATAGAGGGCTTGTCCTCGGAGGAAGCCCTGAAAATGGCACAGGATATAATAGACAGTCTGGAGATATCCGACCTTGCGGAGCCGCAGATATATACATGCACCGGTACCGTAATGTATGACGATCTTGCATTTAGCTACCCCAATCTCGAGGTGCCGGAAGGAATTCCGGATAAGGATGTTTACTATATATACTATCCGGGTGCTTTTGAGGGACATAAATTCCCGACCGAAACCACCACATGGTTTAAAAATCGGGATTATGAGGGATTTTACAGTATTGCCGAATTTATTATTTCTACGGACGGATTAGAGCATTTCTACACGGACTATATATCGGAAAACCGCAAAGTCGACGAATGCACCATATGCACCAAGAGCGAAGCGGCGGAGACAATACAAAATTCCATAGGCAGAGCAAAAGAGGAGGGCGAGGTAAGTTTCTCCGATGGTGTGCTTACATATGTGAGCGACGGTGACATAGAAACGGGAACGAACAAATTTTATCCCGCGTGGCAGTTTCTGAAAACCGTTGATTACGAGGATGGCAGCGGACAATTCAACAGATTTTATTACGTCAACGCGGCGACAGGAGATCTGATGGATTGATGTGTAAGAAAGCTTATGATAGGGGGAATTAAATGAAGCTCACATTCGTTTATTTCAAGAGGGTTTTCAGCTCTCCCGTTTTTTACGTTTCGATACTGTGTATAGCCGCGCTTGTCTGGTGGGGAATGTGCGCGTTTGCTTACACGTCGATAATATCCTCCATATTTATATGGAAACAATTTGGATTTATTAACTATTTCTATTTTATGTTAGAGGTTGGCACATACAGAAAACTTATCATGCTTTTTGCGTCTCTTCCGTTTGCCGCGGAGTTCAGCCGGGAATTCAGACAGAATTGTTCAAAATATATTATCTCCCGCTCCTCCATAAGCTCATATTTGATAACTCACGGTGTAATGTGCTTTTTTATTACGTTCCTTACCGCGTTCGTAGGTATGATGCTCTGTACGGGAATAATAGGAACCTTTGCTCCGGTTGGCGATATAAGCGACATTACCCTGTTTACTGACATTGATAAAACCGGTTGGCTTTACATAACATACAAATGCTTTCATTTTGCGGTCAGTCTCGGTGCGTGGTCGGTATCGGGCACAGCTTTATCCGCGATATTCCCCGACACTTTTGTGGCAGTATGCACTCCGCTTATTATGAGCTATATTCTGGAATTTGTATCCGTCAGAGTAGACTTTCTTCCAAACCTCCACGATCTATGCAGAAGTCATGCTGATATCTCGGACAATCCCTTTATCCGCTCGGCGTATATCGTTTTTGTATTCGCGATGTTGGCACTAGGCTTCGGTATAATATTCTTTTTTGCGGCAAAAAGGAGGCTGAGAGAATGAGAAACGTCAAATGTGTGCTTAGTATTCTTAAACAAGACCTTCGCAAATGGACTGAGGATTACAGGTTGCGGATGGTCGCGCTGCTGATAATTGTGCTGTGTATAGACAACGCTCACGGAGTGGCTATGGCGGCAGAATATTACGGCACCAAAAGCTCGATATGGACATTCCCGTTTATTTACAGTCAGCACCATATGAAACTGCTGTTCACTTTCCCGCTGATACTGCTTTTCTGCAACGCTCCGTTTGTGGACAATAATAAACTGATGATACTATCACGCACGGGAGGGCGGCGGTATCTTATAGGTCAAATTCTCTACATCGCGGCAGCAAGCTTTATTTACTATCTGTTCATATGGCTGTGTACGATCATTACAACACTTCCAAACGCAGAGCTGGCACACGATTGGGGAGATATTCTGTACACCGTCTCATACTGCTCTACCATCATATATAATGATGACGTTAGCTTCTTTGACGTGTCGGGGTATGTGCTTAATAACTATACTCCGATAGCCGCCTGCTTGTATACGGTTTTAATGTCCTGGCTCAATGCTGTTATGATGGGAATGATAATCTTTGCAAGTAATATTTTTTCTCCTGTAAAATATCTCGGAATAAGCATATGTGGGGGGCTGATATGTTTAAGCAACCTTATCATAAACGAGGGTACGGGTTGGGTGTACCAATACTGGTTCTCGCCCGTATCCTGGAACACCATAAATGTTTCGGGAATAAAGGGTCCCACCGGGAATCCGCATATGAGCTACTGTATTGCTGTCTATGCCTCGGTGATAGTCCTTCTGGGTGCTGCCGTAATAATTTTCGGCAAGAGGAAGATCCTTAAAATGGAGGTATCGTAATGGAATATATAATCAGCGTGACAAACGCCTGCAAGCAATTCAAAGAAAACAAGGCTCTGGACAACGTAAATCTTTACGTGGAAAAGGGAAAAACTCTCGGGCTTATCGGGCGCAACGGAAGCGGAAAAACGGTACTGATGAAATGTATATGCGGGCTTATGCCGCTGACCTCCGGTGAAATCCGGGTGTGGGACAAAAGAGTCGGCAAGGACGTGGAAATACCGCCGAATGTGGGAGTAATAATCGAAACGCCGGGCTTCCTCTCAAATTTCAGCGGATACAATAATCTGAAATTCCTCGCGGACGTAAGCGGAAAGGCGGACAAGGCAGCGATCCGCACCGCTATCGCCAAGGTGGGTCTTGACCCCGACAGCAAAAAGCATGTCGGAAAATATTCACTTGGTATGAGACAGCGGCTCGGACTGGCACAGGCGATCATGGAAAATCCCGATCTGCTGATACTGGACGAGCCGATGAACGGGCTGGATAAAAACGGCGTTGGGGATATGCGGCAATATCTGCTCGATCTAAAAGCGCAAGGCAAAACTATCCTCATAGCGTCACACTCCGCGGAGGATATTGAAGTTTTATGCGACTCCGTGTGCGAGATGGATAAGGGCGTTTTAACAATGTTATCCTAAAATTGGGAATTAAGGCAACACTGCAGTATTGGCTTTGCCGTATTGGTTTCAGGATAAATTATGAAAGCTTCTGCGTTGCATATATTTCTGATCTTTTTATTATACGGTTCAGCCTACTTTCTACGGCGGTTTAACAATCGCCGTATTTTATTGAGTTGATTAGTTGAGTTACAACTAAGGCAACACCGCACAATGGCGTCAAAAACCGCCGACCCAAATAAAAGCACTAAGGCAGAGTACAGCATTGCTAAATTATGTTCGCAAGGC
>CAMWLH010000088.1 GCA_947175045.1 uncultured Clostridia bacterium
CACGGCGGCTTGCGGGAAATTCATGCGTGGGCGTTATGCTGATCTTGGCGTAAGTACCTTTGACTTCTTGGTTATTATGTTGTTCTAAGCTAAATTATTATTTATATCACTAAACATTACAGCAAAAAAATTTTAAATTCCCCATAAAATTTCCCCTTTTGACTGTCTTAGTAAGCAGAGAGGAGGTATGAGATGAGATCGACAGACATTATCGGCGACCGACAGCTTTTGTCTCTTTTTTCCGCACTGCGCAGCGGGAGCATGAGCGCGTTCGAGGAAATATACTCTGCGCTGTCAAAGCCCGTGTACACTGTGGCTCTGCGGATAGCGGGCGAACGCACCCTCGCCGAGGACATCACCCAGGAGGTCTTTATCAAGCTGTTCAGCTCACCGCCCGACGGCTCTGTGAAAAAACCGCGCGCCTACATCTTCGCCATGGCCCACAACGCGGCGATAAATTCCCTTAAAAAAATATCGCAATGCGAGAACATAGAATGCGCCGAGGATATCCCCGACAGCTACTCTCTGCAAACCGCGGCGGAGAACCGTCTTGATATCGCGGCGGCGCTTGCCGAGCTCCCGCAGGAGGAGCGCGAGGTGGTAGCCCTGCGCGTCAACGGCGGCTTTAAATTCCGCGAAATAGCGCGGATCATGGGTATCCCCGCGGGAACCGCCGCGTGGCGCTGGAACAAGGCGATCAATACCCTAAGACAAATACTGGGGGATATGCACCAACAGTGAAAGGAGAAAAATATGAAAAAATACATTGTAATATTAGCCGCGGTCCTGACGCTCTCTGCGACATTGCCCGCTAACGCGGAGACCATTGAAGACGAGCCGAGCGCCGTTTCCTACGCCGAAGAGATATCCGAACGCGATCCGATGGCTGCGCCCGAGCCGAATGTGTCAGCCTATACCTCCGAGCCCTCCGACGACTCCGTTCCCAACATTGACACCCCCATGGCATTTCAGCGCGCGGAGCAGGGCAGAGGCGATATCCCCGACATAATCTCCTACTGGGAGGAAAACGGCTACCCCGAAAATTTATCCTTTATCGCCGAAACGCGCAGCGAGATGATAGACGGCGTGGCATACACAAACTACGACGTGGGTCTGGTGCTTGATACCGATGAGAACCGCAGCGCGATACTGGATATTGCGGCTGACAACAACCTTTTACGCTTTACTATGGGGAGCACCTCTATATCGGAGCGCAGTATCTACTTTGAAAAGCTGTGTTATCTGGCGGCGCAGGAGAAGGACTTGGGATTTCTCGAGGTTTGTTTTTACAAAAACAGCGATATGATAGAGGTAGTCGTGTCGGGCTCTGAAAAAACCTATTATGAGCGCTTTGGCAAGCAGTTCGGCGGGGTCGCGGTATTTATAAATGAAAGAAATACCGTTACGGGTGTTGATAACGCGGGTTTTACGCCGGGTAGCTCCGAGGACAAGGTGGCTGATTATATTCAAAAGACCGCCAACGCGGAGATATTCCACGCGGCTGCTTTTCTTACCGCGTACCCCGACGGCTGGATAGGCGGCTCTCCCATTGAGATAGGGGAAAACCTTGACGGAGCTCTTACGGTAGGGATAGACGGCAGCGGCGCGGATATCGGGCGGGCTTCCCCCCTTGAGGGAACTATTGGCATAACCCCCGAGCCCGCGAAAAAAAGCGTTCCGATCCGGCTGTTATTTGTGGGAGCGGCGGCGATAATTCTCGCAGCCGTTATAGCGGTAATTCTGCGGCGGCGAGTTAAGGCGGGCGCGGACGGCACCGCGGCAGCTCACAGAACCTCCTCGGCTCACGGCGGAGCGGAGCGGGAGCTGATCTCCGCCATAAAAAACGCCGAGGAACAGCCCGACCCGCGGCTTTTTGAGAAAATAAGAGATAATATAACCAAATAATCGACTTGACTTTTGCCCCCCGCTGTGTTACAATAATTCACAGCGGGGGTGATTTTTATGCCAAAAAGAGACGACGAGGAACGCAAAAGAAATAACAACAAGCTGGAGAGGACTATCCGCAGGAACTGGATAATATGCGGCGCGTCGCTGGCGGCAATTATATTATTGTATTTCATGTCAAAGTAACAGTGGGAGCGTGCCGCTCCCGAAAGGACATAACCGATGGACTACCCGGATTTTTCATTTGCCAGGCGTGAGAACAACAGCAAACGGGATTTCATAATTATCAACAAATTTCAGTCGAAGCACTATCCCTCCGACCCCGCAAGGACTGCCGCGGAATTTTCCGCGCTTGGCAGAGAGCTTAAGGGAACAGTCGGCGAGGAGCGGGTCTGCGTGATAGGCTTCGCGGAAACGGCGGTAGCGGTGGGAGCTTTTATCGCAAAAGAGCTGGGCTGCTATTATGTGTCCACCACCCGCGAGGAGCTTCCCGACTGCTTTGAGTATATAACGACCGAGGAGAGCCACAGTCACGCGGCGCTCCACAGGCTGCGTGTGAACAGGGATATTCTGTGCCGCTCGGAGCGGATAATAATTGCGGACGACGAATTTACCACGGGAAGCACCGCGATAAAGCTCGCGGAAAAGCTGCGGGAATATTCCCCCGAGTGCCGCTTTACCGCGGCGGCTTTTATCGCCTCCGACGAGGCGGCGGAAAATTTCCGCGCGAACGGGATAGAGTGTATCGCAGCGAAAAGGTTTTCGGACTTCGACGCGAAATTCCCCGAAAAATATCTTCCCGACAGAGTAATTACGCCGCGCAAGCCCGACGACGAAATATATCTGAACGCGGTTTACGATCACAGGCTCGGGGTGGATATCGAAGAATATTTCGCGGAATGCGAAAGCCTTAGCGGCAAACTAGCAGAGCGGCTGAGCCTATCGGGAAACATCGCGGTGATAGGCACGGAGGAGCTTTGTGTGCCGCCTGTCGTTTTCGGCAAAACGCTGTCTAACAGAGGCTGCCGCGTTACGGTACATGGGGTTACCAGAAGCCCCATGCTGCCCTCCGACGAGGGAGCTTACGCGGTAAGGAGCCGCGCGGCGCTGAAAAGTCTTTACGACCCGCGGCGCAGGGTATTTATATATAATGTCGGAAATGCAGACGTCAGCATTATAATAACCGACGCGGAAGAACCCGACGAAAGCGCGGTCGAGCTGCTGTGCGGAGCATTAAGCGGGCGGGTCATACTAGTACGCTGGCGCGGGCGGAAAATGCCAACCAGTCTGCGCAGTGAGGACGGCAGGCTTCTTTTAACGGATATAACGGGGAAGATCGCGCCGCTCTCCGCAAAAGAGCGCGAGCCGCTTATACAAAGCGGGGTGCATTACAGCGAGCTTCTGCCCGCGGAATACGAGCCGTCGGCGGAATACATAAAGCAATACGAGCGGGGGCTTGCCGCATGGTCTGAAAAGACCGCCCAAGCGGTGAGCGCCGTTGCGGAGCGTATCTACGCGGAAAAGCCGCGTGCCGCCATAGTTTCGCTTGCCAGGGCGGGAACTCCGGTCGGGGCGCTTATCGTGCGCTACCTGCGGCGAAAATACGGCGTGAGCCTTGCGCACTACTCGATCTCCATCATACGCGGCAAAGGCATCGATCGAAACGCTATGCGGTATATCCTTGCGCGGCACGCTTCGGAGGATATCCAATTTGTGGACGGCTGGACGGGCAAGGGAGCCATAACGCGGCAGCTCCGCGAGGCGCTGAAGGACTACCCCGAGGCGGACGCGCGCCCCGCCGTGCTCGCCGACCCCGCGGGATTGTGCGACATCTGCGGCACGCGGGAGGATATATTTATCCCCTGCGCCTGTCTGAACGCGGTGGTCTCGGGACTGTTCAGCAGAACGGTTCTGCGCGATGACATCATTTTTGAGGGAGATTTCCACGGGGCGGCTTATTTCGCCGAGCTTGCCGACAGGGACAGGACTTACGAATTTATAAACGCGGTGGAAAGCAAAATGAGCTATGATACAGCCGAAGTTCCCCCGCCGACGGAATACGGCTGCGGACTTAAGGAAACCGAGGAGATCGCGGAAAAATTCGGAGTAACCGATATAAATCTTGTAAAGCCCGGCATAGGGGAAACCACAAGAGTACTGCTCCGCAGGATACCGCGGATAGTACTGGTGCGCGAAAAGGGGAGCTCTCTCACCGCGCACATTGAGGAGCTGGCGGCGGAAAAGGGCGTAGAGGTGCGGGAATACCCGCTGAAATGCTACCGCGCCTGCGGGATAATTCAAATGCTGGGGGAGCTTTAATGGATATTTTATTCGCCGACCTTGACGGCACCGTGATACGCTCCGCCCGAACAAAGCGCGAGGGAGATATCGTGATAGAATATAAGGACGGCGCGGAGATAAGCTGTATCTCCGCGGAAAGCGCCGCGCTTCTCGCTAAAATAAACCTTATACCCGTTACCTCGCGCAGCGTGGAGCAATACAAGAGGATAAAATTCCCCCTCGGTTTCTCGCCGAAATACGCCATAACCGATAACGGCGGTAATCTGCTTATTGACGGTGAAATTCAGCCCGACCGCGCGGAATGGGCAATGGGAATAACGCGGGAATGTGAAGCGGAGCTGTCACGCTGCCGCGAATCGTTGGAGAACGACCCCGACAGGAGCTTTGAGATACGCATGGTGGACGGGCTGTTTCTGTTTACCAAAAGCGGCGCTCCCGAAAAAACAAATGAGCGGCTGGGCGCTCTGCAAGACTGTGAATTTTACCGCACGGGAGCAAAGGTATACGTTATACCGCGGCGGCTCAATAAGGGCGAGGGAGCTCTGCGGCTGCTGAAGCGCTTCGCGGGGGCGGGCTTTGACGGCAGGATAATATGCGCGGGGGACAGCAAAATGGATATCCCGCTGCTGAATATCGCGGATATCGCCCTTTGCCCGAGCGATATGGCGGGAGAGGTAAGAAACGCTTTGACAAGCGAGCGGGAGGGCTTCTGCGAGTTTGTCGTAAAAACGGCGGCGGAGATTATGGGTATCACCAACTGACCCATAAAAAGGAGCGATAAAATGAAGGACTACTACGAAAACGAGCGGTTCAGCCTGCTTAATCTTTTGGGCGGGGAATATTCGGATATAAAATTTGTCGACTGCGAGTTCAGGGACTGCACCTTTTCGGAGCTCAAGCTGAACAACGTACACTTTTCGGGCTGCGGATTCGCCTGCTGCCACGCCGCGTCGTTGGAATTCAAAAACAGCAGCTTCAGCGATACCCTGCTTTCCGACTGCAGGATATACGGCATAAACTGGGGCGAGCTTATGGCAGCGGGAGCTTTCTCCGAGCCTATAAGCGAGATGAGCGGGTGCAAAATACGCGGCGGTATATTTGAAAAGATGTACATGAGGAAGTTCAAATTCAAGACCAACTCTCTGTTGGAATGTCTGTTTTCGGAATGCGATCTTCGGGAAAGCAGCTTTTTAAACTGCGATCTTGACAGGACGGAATTCCTGCACTGCGATCTGCGGAAAGCGGATTTCCGCGGCGCAAGAGGATATGCTCCCGATATATTTACCTGCAAGATGAAGGGAGCGGCTTTTTCAAGCCCCGAGGCGCTGTCGCTTCTGCGGGCGCTGGAAATAGAGCTTGACTGACGAAAGGAGAACGGTATGTTCGGGCTGTTCAAAAGGAAGATAAAGATAGGAAAGACCGAAGAGGAAAAGCGCGCGGAGGAGCTGCCGAGGAATAAAAAGGTGCAGTTTGAGCCGATGGAGATAGCGGACGTTGAAAAAGCGCTGACCGGCGATCTGCGCGAGGTGCTGAAAATGAATCCCGTGAATTATTACGCCACAAAGAACAGGTATCTGCTTTGCATATTCTGGTTTGCGGAGGACTACTCCGAGGTTTATATGAGGTTTGAGCTGCGCAGGGACGATCTTCCCATAGGCAAGAGCAAAATGTACAAGATCGATAAGGTGCTGCTGCGGGACATTTTGAGAAAGTTCGGGCAGAATATAGCAATTGATTAAATTGCAAAAAAACAACATGAGCAAAGAGCAACGTCCCGCCCCCGCAGCAAAATTTTTCGCAATCCTCTGTGAAAGCGGAGTTAAGCGAAGCGAAACGGGGCTTTTACAGGGGGATAGCCAAGTTTTGCGCAACAATCGCGTTTCCGCATATGGCATTACGCTACTTTGCGCAAAACTTGCTTGTTCGGCGCGGTGCGAAATTTTTTTCAGATAAGGAGAGAAAATGAATATATTAGATTGTCCGATAGAGTTTGACAAGGGGGATTTTTTCAGCCTTGTTTCGCTGTCCGCGGGAGCGGCTATCGCCCGACAGCTCGCTATGGGCGAGACGGTTATAGGCAACAGCGGGTGGAATGTGGATATAAAGAACGGGACTATTGCGTTTGGTAATAGGAAATTTGATTCGGGAATACTCGGAACGGAAAGCGAGATCGAGGGGACTTGGCTGTGGGGCTGGGCTAACAAGGAGAGCGGGCTTCCCGAACGCGCCGCCGCTCCCGCAAGGAGAGCCTTGAAGCTGCTGAAAGCCGTTCCCGAATTTTCAAACCCCAGCTTTATGCTGGACGATCTTCATAACGGGCATAATATAGCCATGGTGTGCTGCGGGATATCCGACAGTAACGTGTGCTACTACCGCTGCCCTTATGACGGTGGAGCGCTTTTCGTGCAGATATCGGGGCTGCCCGGTGAAATTTTCGCGCCGCTTGCTCCCGAGCGCCTGGCGAGGAAATATTTTGAGGTGATACAGTCGTTTTACTGCGATCATCGGCTGCTGGCAGCGGGAATGCTGTGGCTCAACGGGCACGAATTCAAGGAGAGCGCAGCTCGTATCGAGGGCGGCGGAATAGCGTTTGATTTTGAGGAGGTAGGGGGGCTCAACAGAGTTACCAACGTGAGCATGACTCTCACACCGTAACTCCCCCAAGATAAAATGACAGTTGACGGACAAAAACGCGTGAGAGCTATCGAGCGCAGTCTGCACGAGGATTTCAGCAGGAGCATTTTAAGGCGCTTTACAAGGGCGCTGAAGGACTATGAGCTTATCGCGCGGGGCGACAGGATCGCCGTGTGCATTTCGGGCGGCAAGGACTCAATGCTGATGGCTAAGCTGTTCCAAGAGAGGCTCTCACACAGACGCGGCGAATTTGAAGCGGTATATCTTGTGATGGACCCGGGGTACAGCCACGAAAACCGCGCGGCTATCGAAAGGAACGCGGAGATACTCGGTATCCCGATAACCGCATTTGAAACGGATATTTATCAATCGGTGTACAATATGGGTGACAGCCCCTGCTTTCTGTGCTCGCGAATGCGCCGCGGACATCTTTATGTCAAAGCGCGGGAGCTGGGCTGCAATAAGATCGCGCTCGGTCATCACTACGATGATATCATAGAGACCATACTTATGAGTATGCTGTACGGCGGGCAGGTTCGCACAATGATGCCCAAGGTAAAAAGCGCAAACTACGAAGATATGGAGCTTATCCGTCCTATGTACTATATACGCGAGGCGGATATAAAGGCGTGGTGCACGGCAAACGATCTGGAGTTTATCCGCTGCGCCTGCCGTGTATCAGCAAGCGGTGAGGGCGAAGGCGCTTCCAAGCGCGCGGAAATTAAAAGGCTCATCGCGCAGCTTAAGAAAGTCAATCCGCAGGTTGAGGGGAATATTTTTCACAGTGTAATGAATGTGGAGCTTAACGCTATAATCGAGTGCAAGTTCAATAATGAAAGGCATAATTTTCTGGAGTTTTATTAAGGCAAATGAAAATTTAGCGTAGCTGTTTGTTTTGTTAGATTTTATATGTTTATCCGCACTATTAT
>CAMWLH010000089.1 GCA_947175045.1 uncultured Clostridia bacterium
GAAATTCTTTTAAATCATTTGCCCCTCGTCAACATTTCTAAAAGCATAATAGCTTGGTAGCTTGGTAGCTTGGTAGCTTGGTAGCTTAGATCAACACTTTTATATACAGCTTGAATAGCGTATTATGTTTTGGAAAAAAATGGGCAATTTTGCCCTCAATAAAAATAATGAAAAAGGAGCTTTGACTATGGAAAACAATATCCTCCTCGAAAGCGGTACAAACGAGCTTGAGGTGCTTGAATTCATGGTGGGCGCGCAGAGCTTTGGCATAAATATCGCCAAGGTTATCGAGATTATGAACTATGAACCGATGATTCCCGTACCCGATTCTCCCCCCGAATTTGAGGGCGTATTCACGCCCCGCGACAAGGTTATCTCGGTAATCGATTTACACAAGGTACTCAACAAGGAAAGCTCTGACTCCGAGCACGATCTACTTATCATATGCCATTTCAACCAGATGGACGTGGGATTCCATGTATCCTCCGTCAAGGGGATACAGCGTATATCCTGGGAGGATATCGAGAAGCCGCCCCGCATTTCGGGCGACGGCATGAACAATATCGCTACGGGCATCGCCAAATTCAAGGACAGGATCATTCTTATTCTCGACTTTGAGAAGATAGTTTCCGATATGAATTCCACCGCTGTGCTTGATACTACCGGTATGTCCGCCGCGGGAGCTGACAGAGCGCACAAGCACATTGTGATCGCGGAGGACTCGCCTTTCCTAAACACGCTTATTGTCAATACGCTGCACGACGCGGGCTACGAGAACGTGGTCACATTTGATAACGGCAAGGACGCGTGGGAGTATATTTCCGGCCACAGGGGACTCAGCGGTGATATCCTCGATCAGGTTTCCTGCTTGATAAGCGATATTGAGATGCCCAAGATGGACGGTCATCACCTCACAAAGCTCATCAAGGATGATCCTGAGCTTAAGAGGATACCCGTTTATCTGTTCTCCTCGCTTATTAACGAGCAGATGAGGAAAAAGGGCGAGAGCGTGGGCGCTGACGCACAGTTCTCCAAGCCTGAGATAGGAAAGCTTATCTCCCATATCAACGATTACATTTGATTTTTTTCGGTACGATATTAAATGACCGCACGGAATGATTTCCGTGCGGATTTATTTATTAAAAGCAAGTTTTGTATCATTAATGAGGAAGCCTCTGTTATAAATTGTATTTTTTTGCAGCTTTATGAATAGCGGATACTTTCTTGCCGTCTTTTACAGACTTGTTCAGTAAGGAATTAAGTTCCTGCTTATCTTTACACTGCTTTATAAGCATTGTTACCTTGAAAACAAGCTCATTATTGCCCAGAATTTTCCTTAACTCTTTTGTCATTTCATCCTCATTTGACGGGGCTGCGGCAACCTTTGCTTTGGGAATGGGATTTTCAGCGATATCGCTTATGACATTCACAGAGATTTTTTTCCTTTTCCAATAATCCGATAAGACCGAAAAACCATTATCCTTAGTTACAATAAAATATTTTTCATTTTTATCCAAGACCTGATCCTGACAGATAATATATCCCAAATAAGTAGCCAGCTGAAAATCCAAGGCGTTTTTGGTGCCGACGTCCACTTTTTGATATGTTATTTTTGCTTTGGTTTCGTTGAGTCTTCTGTGCAGACCGAAAGTCATATGATCGGCTTTGTCACTGTAAAATACACAGATACTGTCACCCTCTGTCAGTCTGTTGATACCGTTCAGACCACCCTCAAATACATTTTCGTAATCTATAAGATATTGAGCCATATGTATTTCTCCTTGTTTTAATCAGATTGAACACTGCTATATTAAATTCAGTTCAACAATAAGCTCTTCCGTATCCGCTCCAATAATATTTTTGACATACGTTTTTCTCTCCAATAAACATTTTTCCGGCTCAAAATAATTGTAAGGAAAGAGTTCCGTATGAAACGGTCCACTATCAAAATCCAAATCGGAGCGGCTCTGCCTTATTTTCAGAAGCTCCTTTAATAAAGCAGTGTCACTGTTTTCCGCTGTGATGTATTCTTTGTATCTGTCCATAATGTAGTGCGGGCGGTTTTCGGCGCAGAGCCGCAGGGCTTCACTTCCCCATTCCATGGCTCGTTCCGCTCCTTTATTATCTCCAAGAGCCAGAGCCGTAAAGCGTTGATTTAAAAGCTCAACACAGGTGGATATCCTCACTTTTACGTTCCATGCGGGCAGAGTATGGCTGTCACGTTCAAATTTAAGCTTCTCCCATTGGAGAAGATACGCTTCGTATATGTTCAATCTGCCGCTATTAAGCCCGTCGGATATGTAAAAGGACAGTTCTGCTGCCCTGACAGCGGGATTATCCGTGCCTCTGAGACTTCGGATAAGCTCAAGGGTATTATTCATTTTCCTTTTCCTCCATAAGAAAATCGCAGTGCTCGATTTCCTCGCTGCGCACTTCGATGTCACTTAGCCTTTTAAGAATATATTTCTTCCAATTGGCGGGCGATGTACAATATGAAAAATACAGGTGATTGCAGGGCGTAAGAATTTCAGATATTTTCCGCCCCGATATATCGGGAAACACCCTCTCGGTTTTAGTGAAATAAGAGAATACACAGTTATTTCCGCTTGTCAACACCCATACGACGTTGTTCCCTTGAATGCTTGGGAAAAATCCGACAGACTTCAATTTCTCAAATAAAGCCGCGAGATCGGAATCATCACTCACTGTACACTCGACCTTATGACTTTCCATATCATCGCCCATACATACGCTGGTTCTGTCCACTGTAAAGCTTATCATAACAAACTTATCTCCTTTACCCTCACGGCAGAACGCCGAATGCCAGTCACTGTTTTTTTCTTTAGCGGGTGTTTGCAAACCCCAAAATGCTTGGATTGCGGCAAACACACCATAAAGTACGGCATTTATGCTTTCGCGCCTGTTTTATATCTTTTTCGATAAATTTCAATCTCAATTCACCAAAAAGCGCTGCGCATTCCTCAAGGAATCTGCTTTCAATCAAAGCCAGATTGCTAAATTCCACAATTTTCCTTAGCTTGATTTTGCTGGATTTAAGGTATCATCGGTATATCCAATTCTCCCTCATACTCCATTGACCGCATTTTGCAGCTGCCGTCCAGCTTTTGACATTCTCCGTATCCGACAAAGTGAAGACCGCACTTTTTCATTACGTTTCCCGAAGCCAAATTCGGCTCGAAATGGCTTGAAAAGAATTTATCCGCGCCGAAATTTGTCTGAGCAAAGTTTATCATTGCTTTTACGGCTTCGGTCGCGTAGCCGTTTCCCCAACAGTCATACCGCAGATTGTAGCCGAATCCCCAGCGACCGTTTTTTCGGTTTGGTCCGATATCGCCGCTTCCTATCAGCTTTCCGTCGGATAAGCGTTCAAAGCCGAAGTTATAGGTGCTGTCGTTCTGCTCAACATTGATCAGCCAATTGACAACCTGCTCAATGCTTGTATATGTGGTATAGACCATGTATCGCGAAACCCGCTCGTCGCTCAGCCATTCAAACGCCGCGGGAGCGTCCGCAGCGTTAAGGGGGCGCAGTAACAGGCGCTCCGTTTTTATTGTGAAATTGTGCAATTTATCCTCCTCAATGTCATAGTTTCTTTTTAAACATAATTATCTTATCCGTTCTGTATTCCTCAACAAAGCCGTTCTTCAAAAACAGAGATGCCGCGGGGTTATCAGCCGCGATATCATCATACAAAATATCTATCCCGTTAGCCTTTGCCAGACGGCAAAGGAGCTTCAATCCCCTATCTCCCAGACCTCTGCCCCTGTATTCCGCCTTAATGATTATATTGGCGATATACTTTTGAATTTCATCGTCAAAATGGTATGCTATCTCACCGATAAATCCCACTTTATTATCTTTAAGATACCTGTAAAAGCGCTTGTTCTCGTGGTTTACTATCCAACGGTCGTACCAGCCCTGCCATGCTTCTTCGGGAAACGCGATGGTACCTCCGTAGGCGTTATTGTATGACATGGTTTGCTTGTCGGACAAAAGACTCTGCCTAAACCACAAATCCTTTAATCCGGGAATAACGCACGATATATCCGCGTCCATGACTATTTTATTATAAATTTCCTCAATGCCGCTTTCCGCGCCGTTAAACACAGGCCATGCGTCAATTCCGTCGTTTCTCTTCCGCGGAATAATATGAATATGAAAATGTGGAACCGATTGCCCCGCACTTTCATCGCTTGCGTTAAGCAAATTCACTCCGTCATATCCGCAGTTTTCCGTCAGATGATTGGAAATCCTTTTAACGGTATCCATTACATTACCCAGCGTAACGCTATCGCAGTCGAGAATATTTTTATAATGCCGTTTCGGAACTACCAGAATATGTCCGTCAACGTCTTTTGCGATATCCATAAAAGCGATTGTGTCTGCATCTTCATATACTTTCATGCTCGGAAGCTGACCTATGATAATTTTACAGAATATACAATCTTTCATCGGTTAACTGTACCTCCTTTAAAACGTGATAATGTTCATCAGCATGCTGAAATAATTAACGAATCCCCCAATTGCCTTTTCCTAACCCAAATACAAAATAAAACAAATCCTCATTACCCTTGAAATTCATGGAATCTGATGAATGATCTTCAATGTTTTTTCTGATGCCAGCTTTACGACCGGGGGTCAAAATTTCACCGCTCAGTCGTTCAAATTCTTTATATATTTCTGAGTAAGTTCCTTTTCCGCTCAGATTTGTAATTGCTCTAACTATTAATTCTAAGTGTCATTTTAATTTTCCTTTCTTGACATCTTGACTACGCATTCCACATGGAACGAGAGGATAGCAAGTCTGTCATCGCTCTTTGGTAATTTAAGGAAATATTTCTATGCCCGTTTTGGTCTTTTATCTGTTTGCGGGAATATATTAAATAACATAAGATATGAATGTTTATGGTACTTATAATAGTTTACTTGCATCTACTACTATACCTGCAGATTTCATTTCCCTCAAAATTTCAGTTTTCCACGCACCAGCTGAATCCATCGATTTGTAAACAACTCCTGCAATATCTCCCGGTGTCTGTACACCTTGTTTTACTAGCGCACAGACACGCTTTCTGCCTAATTTTCCAATAAGATACCCATGCTCAAATACAACACTTTGTCTAGCCCTTGGAGTTCCTCTTTTTTCATTTTTTTCACGGCCAATATCACACGGTGTGTATAACACAATAGCAAATATTACATCAGCATACTGTTCAATCTTTTCAATAATAGTCCTCCCACCATCAGCTTGCTCATGAAGAATAACTGCTACAAAACCGCATTGTTCTAAAAAACGTGCGACTGTTTGCTTTGCTCCTTCGTCATGTCCATGAACAATAAAGACCCTATTGTTAGTCTGACTGCTACTTGCTTCCTGATTCTGCTGAGACACTATGTATTCCTTCTTTTGATTCAAATCATCAATAATAATATCCAAAGCATACTCTAGTTGATAAAGTATTTCTTGCGTTTTAGGATGGGTAACTAAATTGGGTGTCGTATCTTCTCTGAATATAAACATATCTGCCTCGGGAAAAAATAAATTAACCTTATTTGCGAGGCGGTTATAGCATAAAATTCCATCTGGACTGACATTTTGTGATGTTGAATTATTTATATCATATGGTTCATTTAAAATATTTCTTATCGCTTTACAAAACGCATTTATTTCTTTATATAGTAGTTTTTCACCGCCTATGCTTCCTTTTCTTGTCTTAAAAACATCTTCTGATTTTTTCAATAGGCTAGAAGTGTTTTGTTTCTTTCTTAAAATCTGGTAATGATAAGAATCACCATTCCACAAACAAGATTTAAACACCATTCCTTTCTGATCGTAAGTATATAAACTCATTTCTACAACAAAAGATCCCGCTTCATACTGACAAATCCAGAAATTAGGCGTTTGATTATCTTCTAAAGGCACCATTCCTGAAGTAAATTGCTGTATATAGTCTTTCGTGCTAATATTAGTATTTACCTCATCGGCACTATGACCACAAAATATTAAATCAATATAATTATCCCCAATCCATTTCTCAAATCGATTCCTACTATTAGGTTCAAAACAATCTAAGCCATGATGCATAGTTAAAATATTGATACATTCATCATTTTTTATATACTGCCCCATTTTTTCTAACTCTGGCCAAATAATTGACAAATTGTGTTGACTGGCTCTCCCGTCTAAAAACAAACATGAATCAATACTAACTAATCTAAATTTTTCTTGTCCAATATGCCTCTCTGTTACTTGATAAGGTAAATAATCTTTTCCTGTAATTTTCCTAAAAACCTTTCTAAATTTCTCATATCCGAATTTTGACAATGCCCCATACTGCTGTTCATCCCTATCAAATTCAAACAGAACTAAATCTCGATTTTCAAGACTTATATCATGGTTTCCAGGAGAAATAAATATGTTTTCATTCGAACAATTGCAAGCTTGGCTAAGTTCTAATATAAAATCGACACAGTTCTCATCTTCATTACAATACATGCAATCTCCGCAAATTAAAATAAAATCTATTTGACCAGCTTGCTTCACAAATTCAATAAGGTTATGTCTTAACTTTTTAGCATCACGACCAACATAACCAAAATGCAAATCCGATATTTGTAGCCACTTCATTAGTTTGCTCCCTGCTTATATTGATTTATAATAATTTACTTGCATCAACTGCAATCCCAATATCTTTCATTTCTTTTAAAATCCCAGTTTTCCAAGCTCCAGCAGAATCCATGCTTTTATAAATAACACCTGAAATATCCCCTGGAGTTTCTACTCCGTCTTTTACCAAAGCGCATACTCGATTACGTCCTAATTTCCCCATAAGATAACCATGCTCAAAAACTACATTCTGACGTGCTCTTGCTCTACCCTTCTTTTCCTCTTTTGCCCTACCGATATCACAAGGTGTATACAAAATAATAGCAAATACCACGTCTGTATAGCTCTCAATTTTCTCAATAATAGTTCTGCCTCCATCCGCTTGTTCGTGGAGAATAATTGCTTCAAAACCACATTGCTCTAAAAAACGTGCCACAGTCTGCTTAGCACTTTCATCATGCCCATGAACAATAAAAACCTTATTATTTTCAGTCATAATAGATTCCTCCTTTATATTTTCACTATCCTCTTTTTTTAGACCCAACCAAAATTCCTTATCAGCATTAACAGCTCTTAATTGAGCTAGCATTCCTTCATAGGCATTTGGATTATTGTCTCGTTGTGTATAAAATGTATGTATGCTTTCATAAGCAGGATGAGCTTTTAAATATCTTTCATTCAATACATTAATTTCTGCCATCCACATATCGTATTTTGATCCAGAGACATATGAAAATGGAAAGCCGCCTGATGCTGCATGATATTCTTCTTTTCCAATGGATTCACCTCGTTTAATTAATTCATCAACTTGCATCTTTTCTGTGTTCTGTTCTTCATCTGATTCAGAATACAGAACAATCCACATATGTAATTTGTTTGCGATTGCTTTTAATTCTGGTCGAAAATCAAATTCTTGTCCTGGAACAGCAGCTTTTCCAATTACAGATAGGCCTTTTTCAAAATTCGGATCAATCACCACATACTTAGCTACTAAATCATTATACAAGGACATAGATCCATTACGCTCTGTATGCTCGTTGCAAAGTTTGATATCAGTTTCTATTTCTATCTTTAATGACTTAGAACCTGTTCACATTAAAACGGCATCTAAAATCATGGCGAAAGAAATAACCGCAAGAA
>CAMWLH010000090.1 GCA_947175045.1 uncultured Clostridia bacterium
CCTCTCCCGTATGCTGTAAAATATTCAATTGTAAACAAAAAAAGCGTATCCACGCTTAAATAGTGAATACGCTTTTTCAGATTTTCGGGGATTTTTACCCCCTTTTTTTGTCTTAAATAAACACCCCCTCATTTTTGACAATTTTCTAACCGTAGGATTTCGTTGGAAAAAGAATTGAAATATAACGGCAAACGCTCACAAACCCCCTTGTTATGGGATTTATCCGTTTGTCTTTATTATACCATAAGGGCACACGTTCGCAACGATGGCACTCGAAAACGGCATGGACGTGAAAACACTCTCGACAACGATAGGGCATGTTTCCTCAGAAACGACGATTGATATTTACAGTCATGTCACCGACACCATGCAGCGACAGGCAGCCGCGAAGATAGACCGCCAAATTGGCGGCACAGAAGCCGAAATTCCGAGGGCAGAGGAACAGGTAAAGGTAGATACCCTCACGCCCGATTTCGAGCCATACAAGCCCAAATGCCGCAAATCCGGAACGGGCTGTGTGACGATGATAACGACCACTTATTTGAAGGAAGATACACGCCTACCAATGCATATGGAAAACGTGAATCCCATAACATATACGCCAAAACACGCGAGGAGTGCGAGGAAAAACTCGCAGCTATGATAGTGCAGGTCAAGGCTGACATCAAGGCAGAGAAAGAGCGACTGAAAACGGTGAACGAATCGTTACCCATTTAAACTCGATAACAAATCGTTACCAAGTGTGTTTAAAAAATGGGACACAGTAAACAAAGAATACGATGCCCCCTTACTACACGAAACGCAAGGTAGGGGGTATTTCAAAACTGCCGTTTTGACAGAATTGACTTGTTCAAACTCAGGCGCGATTTAACCCCGAGTTGCTTAAAGGTCGGATTTCGCTACCTTTCAAAAACGGTACTCCCTATTTCGGGGAGTACTACATAGATGAGGATACAGATGAGTACCCCATGGAAAAATAATGACGGGATGATTTGTCCTGTCATCATATTTGATGTCAAAATTTGAGCCGCATAAAACAAAGAATACGGCGGATCATAAATCACCTGCCCTGTTTTGGGGCTAGTGGGTTGCCCCAAACATGGCATCCTTCAAAACTACCGTTTTGGTACTTGAGAAGCATTTAACAAAACGGTACACCCTTGAAAAACAAAACCGCATTGCACAGCCCTTAAAAGGCTCTGTAATGCGGTTTGTGGTCGGAGTGGGGAGAATCGAACTCCCGGCCTCGACATCCCAAATGTCGCGCCCTGCCAACTGGGCTACACCCCGATTTTATGAAATTTTTCTCAAAGTGGTCAAATATGTGGTCAAACGGATTTCCGACCAAGATTTCCGCGAAACGAAATCGCCGTGACGGTGTAGTGTAAAAGGCAATGTGCGCCAAACAGCTTTGCGAAGCGCTCCGACGGTTCTATGCTCCCAAATGTCGCGCCCTGCCAACTGGGCTACACCCCGAAAACTTACCAAATCATTATACAATAAAAACGGGAATTTGTCAAGACTCTTATAGGCAAAAAGTTAAATAATGCGAAAAAATCTGTATTATTTCTTAAAAGTTACAAAAAAGGACTTGATTTTTTTGGCAAAATATGCGACAATATAAAGTAAGTGGTTTTTCGAAGATTGTTGTAAATTGCCGAGAATCCGCGATCATAACAAGTAATGTAATACCGAAAAACGTTATAAGGAAGTTGAATAATGGCTCAGTTTTTTAATTTCAAGGAGGACTATTACGGTCTTACCGAAAGTGAAATAGAGAAAAATAGCGCGCTTTACGGATTTAATATATACACAAAGAACGAAAAGGTGATGAAGGGGTACACGCCGCTTAATGTGCTGCTTTCGCCCTCGTTTATACTTATGTTTGTGGCGGGAGTGCTGTGCTTTTTCGGCGCGGGGATAGGTCTGGGGATAGCGGCGCTGCTGATCGATCTTGCTTATGCAGCGGCGGAGATTTACCTCGGAATAGCCTCCGACAAGCGGCTGGCGGAGATCAAGGAGTCCACGGACATTAAATTCAGGGTTATCCGCAACGGCAAGCTTGAGTTTGTGGAGAAGGAGTATATCGTCCCCGAGGACACCATAGTGATACAAACGGGCGAAAGAGTCCCCGCAGACGCCTATGTGCTGGAGAGCCGCGATCTGACCGTGGACGAGAGCATTTTTACGGGAATAAACAAGCCTGTTGCGAAATACGCGGGGGCCATCACCAAGGGCGAGCTCAGCCCCAAGTTCGTGTACAGCGGAACTACGGTGCTCACAGGCGTGGCGATATGCAGGGTGAGCGCGATCGGAGTCGATACGAAGCTCTATCAGAAGCTCGGCGAGCAGAAGAACCGCCACGGCTACTATACCGAAACGGAGGAGTTCGTGCATAAGCTGGTGCCGCTGTGCAGCATTGTCGCGACTGTCATCACGCTTGTTACGGTGATTTCGGGCATAGTTACCGAAAAGGAGCTTATACCGAACGCCATTCGCGGTATAACGATAGGACTGTGCTTCCTGCCGACGGGAATAAGCACGGTAATGCGCGTTTATTTCACCAAGGGCGCTTCGGATATGCTCAAAAAAAGCGCGGTCGTTAAGAGCCTGTGCGATATTGAGCGCCTTAACAGCCTTTCGGTTCTCTGCGTGGAAAAGGAGGGAGCCATCTCCAAAAGCCGCGTGGAGGTACGCGGAATGTACGCAAAAAGCGACGAACTGCTGTATAAGGTAGCCGCCCTTGCCTGTGAACAGAACACATCCGACCAGTCGGAGCGCGCTCTGCTGGTGAAAGCGTCCTTTTTCGACGAGAACATCTCGGATATGTACACCGAGAACACGCTTATAGAGCGCATTCCCGAAACCAACGAGATAATGAGCGGTGCGCTTTGGGACGTGGGCGGCTCAAAGCTGTACTGCATAAAGGGTACTCCCGAGCAGATACTGCCGCTGTGCAGGCTTCACGGAGATCAGCTCTATGCCGCGCAGAAGAAATATTCCGATTATTATGCCCAAGGCTACAGCGTCTTGGCGTTCGCCTGCGCGGACGCTCAGCAGGGGGATATGGACAGCACTGCTGGCTTCGCCTATGTTTTTGTGGGATTCGTCGCGTTTTCCGCGCCGCTGCGCGAGAGCGTTTCTACCGCCGTAAAGACCTGCCGCAGGTCGGGTGTGCGCGTGGTAATGCTTACGGAGGATAACCCCAGCGTCGCCGAGGCGGTGGGTAAGATGATAGGACTTTCGGGACACAAGGCAGTAACGGGCAAGCAGATATCCGATTATGTGAAATACGGCGGGGAGCTCGATTTCGGCGCGGACATTTTCGCGCGGGTCACCCCCGAGCAGAAGCTGTATATCATCGATCAGCTCCGCAAAAGGGGAGAGGTCGTGGCAATGACGGGAACGCGCACCACCGACGCGGACGCTATGAACATGGCGGATATAGGAATAACTATTTCCCAGCATACCGACGGAAGCACCTACGAATCCGCCGATATAATAATGAACGATGACAATTTCAGCTCCATAGCCGACACTGTTGCCGCCGCTCGTCAAATTCACCGTAACATAAAGCGGGCATTCGCGGTAATAATTTCGGGGTATATCTCGCTGATACTTCCGACGGTGATAAACGCGTTCAGCTCCAAGCAGCTTTTTCTTGATCCTCCGTTGCTTGCTTTGCTCAGCATGGTGATACTGCCGATAGCGGCGCTCGGGTATATCGGGAACCGCTGCGACATAAAATCAAATATGCCCCCCTCGGAGTTCTTTATGAACCAACGGCTCAATCTTCCTTTCCTCGGAGAAATAGCGTTGATGGGAGCGCTGACGGGTGCGGTCACGATAGCGACCTACCTGTTTATGTATGTGGACAGCCGGGTGGAATACGCGAGAAGCTGCGCGCTTATCTCGTTCTGCTTCTGCACGGCGCTGT
This sequence comes from uncultured Clostridia bacterium, assembly GCA_947175045.1. GTDB lineage: Bacteria > Bacillota > Clostridia > Oscillospirales > Ruminococcaceae > CAG-115. Next base: position 3,938 of record CAMWLH010000090.1, read on the forward strand.
TTGAGTTGCTGAGATTATCCCCCGACAAGCCGTTTCCCGCAATAAAGGCTGCGGGGAGGATACCGCTTATCTGCGCGGCAGTGACCGTGGTGCTGCCTCTGCTGCTCATATACATACCCTTTGTAAATTCGGCGTTCGGGCTGGAAGACGTGGATATTGCCGCGGCAATAATCTGTGTTATCACGGGTCTGCTGCCGGGTGTGATGTATTTTGTGATAAAGCATTTTATCAAATTTAACTAAGATTGGACATAGCAAATGAAAAAATTTATAGAGTATCTGAAATTCTTCCTCGGCGGGCTGGCGTTCGGCATAGCCAACGTTATTCCGGGGGTGAGCGGCGGCACTATGCTTGTAGTGTTCGGAATTTACGACAGGCTGATGGAGTCTATCTCGGGAATAAAGGCGATCTTTAAGAATTTTTTGTTTCTTGTGGTATTCGGTCTGGGCGGAGCGGGAGGCATTCTCGGGTTCGCCATCGTGATCAAGTCATTATTTGACGCGGTGGAAATACAGACGAATATGTTCTTTATCGGACTTATACTCGGCAGTATTCCGCTGATAGTCAAAACGGGAACTTCCGAAAGCAAGATAAAGCCGATATGCTCCCTGCCATTTGTGATAGCTCTTGCGGCGGTCATCGGGCTTGCGGTGCTGGAGCATTCGGGAGCTGTCAGCATAGCGCCCGACGTGGTGAACGGCTTTGAGATCGTTACGACCATAAAGCTGTTTGTCTGCGCGGTCATAGCGGCGGTGACGATGATAATCCCGGGCGTGAGCGGCTCGTTTGTAATGCTGCTTCTGGGCGTGTACGATACCATCATTTCCGCGATAAATCTGAGCTCGCTGAATTTCTATGTTATCATTCCCTTTGCGATAGGCGCGGTAGTGGGGATAATCCTTGGCGCGAAGCTGATCTCCATTCTTATAAACAAATACAAGCTTATGGTGTACAGCGCTATTATGGGATTGGTGATCGGCTCAGTCTACGCGATACTGCCCGAGGGCTTCGGGTTTAATTTGCAGACAGGCTACGGATTTGTCTGCCTGCTGGTGGGAATAGTCGTGGCGGTGTTGGTGCAGAAACTCGGCGCGGCGGGGGAAAAAGAGAAAGAATAAATACCGGGCGGCGCGAAAATGCGCCGCTTATTTATTTCTGAAATACCTGTAACAAAATTTGCTTTCGGTTGTCTAAAAATACAGAGGGGGGGAGGAAAATGGACTTCGACGAGATATTCAGGGGCTATGCCGAACTGCTCTACAAGTATATGTTAAAGCTCTCCCGCAGCGAGGATATCGCCGAGGAGATAGTTCAGGAGACGTTCTGTAAGGCGATAATCAACTCGCACAAGTTCAAGGGCGAGTGCAAGGTGACCACATGGCTGTGCCAAATTGCCCGGAACGAATATCTGAACTACATCAAGAAAAAGGAGCGCTCTAACCTAAATATAGACGATTTCTCCGCCGTCGCCGACGAGCGCAGGCTTGAGGATATTATTGAGGACAGAGAGACCGCATTCGCCGCGAGAGCCGCGCTGAGAGAGCTCCCCGAAACCGTGCGGGAGCTGTTTGAACTGAGGGCTTCGGGACTGAGCTTTAGGGAGATCGGCGATATTTACGGTAAAACCGAAAACTGGGCGCGGGTGACCTTTTTCAGAGCAAAGCAGAAAATAATTGAGAAAATGGAGGAACAAGGCTATGAAGTGTAACATTGCAAGAGATCTGATACCGCTTTACAACGAGAGCTTATGCGAGGAGGAGACCGCCCGTGAGCTGGAGCAGCACCTGGCTAAATGCAGGGACTGCAAGGCGCTCACAACTAAGTTTGAAGCCGCTCCCGAAACGAGTGAGCGGGATATCAATCCCTTTAAGAAGATCGGAAAAAAGCTGATAATAAGCAGAGTTCTGACCGCGATCCTCGCGCTGATAATAATAGCGCTCATAGTGACGGTCGGGAGCCTTATCTACGGCGAGCTTAACAAGTCAAGCGGCTATATGAGCTTTTCAAGAATATTTATGGACATAGAGCTGAAAAAGATAGGCGGGCTGTTGGAAAAGGGCGATATTGACGGCTTCGCGGAATATGTATATATCGGCGGCGATTATTCCGATATCCTGCTGAACAGGCTCAAGACTGCCTATAATGAGGAGCTTTCGTGGCAGAAATGCCGCGTGACGGGCGTTACGGACGGAACGATGAGGATAGGCGATGAGGTTTGGCTTGAGAGCCGGATGACGCTCGAGTTTGAAGAAGCGGGAGAGCTGACGCTGTGCCTTGTCGAATCCGAGACCTCAAAATATCATATGTATGTCATAAGCGAGCGTGTCGAGCCGTTTGAGCTCACAACCGTTCAGACCCTGGATTTCATTTACAACTATAAGCTGCTTTCGGAGCGCGCCGACGAGATCGACAAAAATCCTCGATATATCGTTCCGTATTTCAACAACGGCAGAACTGACATTGCTGATATGGCGGCGAAACTGGAGGAGTTCACCGCCGACGGCTCGGAGATTGTTACCGTTTTTGTCTCCGTGCCGCTGTACGACGAGGGCAGGGACGAGTTTTACAGTAAATGCATGATAAGACTGCGCGACAGCGGCGGCAATGAAGCCGTTGTCGAATTAAGGGCTATAATGGGAACAGTGCCTTTCCTGAACGTGGACACATCCACCATAGAGCTGATAAATCAAGGAATGAGCGAGGAAAAAATAGAGCAGGCTCTTAATATTATCCTGACGGATAATTAAAAACCCCTCTTTTTTCCAAGAATAAGAAAACCACTTTCTGACAATAATACTTGTACAATCAAGTAGGTCGGAGGGTGGTTTTTTGTATTTCAATAAAGTCGAGATAAGCGGGGTAAACACGTCGAAGCTAAAGGTGCTGAAGGAAGCGGAAAAAATGGAGCTTCTCGCGCGGGTAAAGCAGGGCGATATGCAGGCGCGTGAGGAGTTGATAAGGGGCAATCTGCGCCTTGTGCTGAGCGTTATACAGCGCTTTTCGGGCAGGGGAGAGAGCGCGGACGATCTGTTCCAGGTGGGCTGTATAGGGCTGATAAAGGCAATAGACAACTTCGATATAACCCAGTCTGTAAAATTCAGCACCTATGCCGTACCTATGATAATGGGGGAGCTGCGGCGTTACCTCAGGGACAACGCCCCTGTGCGCGTAAGCCGCTCCACACGCGATCTGGCGTACCGCGCCATGCAGGCTAAGGAGCGCCTCACCGCCGAAAAGGGCAGTGAGCCCAAAATAGAGGAGATAGCCCGCGAGATAGGCGTTCCGCGCCAGGACGTCGTAATAGCGCTCGAAGCCATCAGCGAGCCGATCTCGCTTTACGAGCCCGTATTCTCCGAGTCGGGGGACACGATATACGTCCTCGACCAGATAGGCGACCACAACGACGATATGAACTGGCTCAACGAAATATCCCTTAAGGAAGCTATGCAGCAGCTTGGCAAGCGCGAGAAGCGCATTCTTAATCTCCGCTTTTTCAGAGGAAAGACACAGGTCGAGGTAGCCAGGGAGATCGGGATAAGCCAGGCGCAGGTGTCTCGCCTTGAAAAGGGAGCGCTGGAGAAGATCAAAAACAGAATATGACCTTACGCTGTGCCGATCTGATCCGTTATGATTTTAAGCTGTGTTGACAAGAGCCTGTTCACATTAAAACGGCATCTAAAATCATGGCGAAAGAAATAACCGCA
>CAMWLH010000091.1 GCA_947175045.1 uncultured Clostridia bacterium
TCTTATGTCCAGCCCCGTAAAGCCCGAGGTGCTCATCAGACCGCCAATGGTATCGCTAAATATTTCCATTTATCGTTCTTCCTTTCTGTCAGTTCTCAAAACGGGCGAGTGCTGTCGCCGATACCCGCAAGCCCCCACGCGGAGCGCGTCCTTGCTTCGCCGCGCGGCTTAACGCCGAGTATACGGTAATTCTTGCCGTCCTGCTCGGAATACGCCGCCACAGCCGCCGCGATAACTGCCATGATCTCGTCGTCACTGTCCGTTTCCTCAATCTCCTCGGCAGCCTCAGCAACTGGCGCCGCGGGAGCGGCAGCGGCAGCTGTCTTTTCAACAGTCTTGAACCTCTTTTTGTTGCCCACTGCCTTGAAGATAGTTCCCATAAGCCAAAAGAAGAAGATCAGAATTGCCAGAATAAGGAATACTACCAGTATTCCCGCCAGAGCAATAATGCCCACAGAGCCCCAGTAATCCGGGTCTGCCATCTGCTGCGATGCGATAGACTGACCATCGGATTCCGTGAATGCCTGCAATCTGTCAATAACGCCCTGTTCAGCAGCTTCCGACAGTAAAGAAAGCGCAATATTCATATCTAATGTCTCCTTGTTTCCCCTCTGCTTTGCGCTTCGGGTTAATCAAAATCATCATTATTATACTATATTTTAACAAAAATTTCAACCGATTATCTCATTATTTAATGACAAACTTTTACACACTTTTCACGTCATTTTGTACAAAAATCACAGTTTTTAAATCCCCGTCGTGTTGATTTTAATTATTATGCTGTTAAGTTTTGTGGCTCTTTGCCTGCGTCAACATTGCACTGCAGCAATAATTTCCTTATATATCACAGTGAGATTTTCGGCGGCGCAGATTTTATTATAGACGTCAAAATCGGCTTTTACAGTGGCCCCCGTCAGAACCGCGGCAAAGTCCACGCCCGCATTTGCGGCGGTCTGAGCATCCACTATGCTGTCGCCGACATACAGGGCACTGTCCGCCCCAAGCCGCGATATAGCCGCCAGCAAGCCCTCGGGAACGGGCTTTTCCGCCTTTACGTCTTCCGCGCCGATAATAACGTCGATAAGCTCCGCGGCGTTGAATTTGTCAAGTATCTGCTCAATGCGGTAACGGTATTTCGTGGTAACTATCCCGGTTTTAAATCCCATTTCGCGCAGAGCCTTCAGCACCGCCACGGTATCGGGATAAAGCACCGTGTTTGCGGTCATCACCTCGTCTGCCTTTTCACGGAACAGCGCGGTGAACCGCTCCGCCTCGTCGGTGCGCCCCGTCAGCGCCTTAAAGGTCTCCTTAAGGGTCAGCCCGACGGTTCTGCGTATCTCGGGTATGCCGCGCGGCTCAATGCCCAGCTTTTCCAGCGCGTAATTTACGCTGAGAGCTATTCCCGCCGTGGAATCACCGAGGGTGTAGTCAAAATCGAATATTACCGCTTTTATCATATTTTCTCCTTGAACATCAATAAAATCCCCCGTCAACGCCAAGAACCTGCCCCGTTATAAAGCGGTTTTCGGCGACCGACCGCACCGCCTTGGCGACCTCACCCGCCTGCCCAAGCCGACCGAGCGGAGTGTCCTCCGCGAGCTGCGAAAGCTCCTCGGGGGTGAGATGGGAGCTGTTCATGGGACTGTCGATCACCCCGGGGGCTATGGCGTTCACGGTTATACCGGAAGGACCGAGCTCCTTTGCCAGAGCCCTTGTAAAGCCGATCACTCCCGCCTTTGCCGCCGAGTAGGCGACCTCGCAGGAGGCTCCGTGGACTCCCCACACCGAGGAAATATTGACGATCGCGCCGCTTTTGCGCGAGACCATAGCAGGCGCTACCGCCCTCGTCATATTGAAAACTCCCGTAAGATCAACGTCGATAACGCGCCGCCAATCCTCGTAAGAGGTATCGAGAAACGGCTTTATCAGCGATATTCCCGCGTTGTTCACCAGAATATCGATACGCCCGAATTCACGCAGAACATTTCGCACGGTATCGTTCACGGAGCCCGCATCGGTAATATCCGCCGGCACGCATAAGCAATTCAGCTTTTCCATAAGCGACCGCGCCTGTTCCTTGTTGGAGTTATATGTGAATATCACGTCGTCGGTGCGCGCAAACTCCTCCGCGAGAGCCGCTCCGATGGCTCCCGTACCGCCCGTGATAAGAATCACGCTCATTTGAGCTCGACCCTTATCTCATCGTTATCCGCGGTTATTTCCACTGTCGACGCGCCGCTGTCGGCATTGTCGATAATGGCGTTCGCCAGAGCGTCCTCGATATCGGTGCGTATGACCCTGCGAATATCTCTGCCGCCGAATTTCCCGCCGTAGGCTCTCTTGGCGATGACCGCACATACCTCGTCGGAAATGTTGAGCTCCAGATTCTTCTCCTTAAGAGGGCTGCGGAGCTCCTCCAGCATAAGCGCCGCGATCCTCGCGTAGGATTCCTCGGAAAGCGGAGAGAACACAACGATCTCGTCTATCCTCCCCAGGAACTCGGGGCGCAGGAAGTCCTTAAGCCCCTTCATAGCGCGCTCCTTAGTAATATCGCCCTCGGTCTTGCTGAAGCCTATTCCGTTAATGCCGACGCTCGACCCCGCGTTGGAGGTCATGGCGATAATGGTGTTCTCGAAGCTGACTGAGCGCCCGTGGGAGTCATTTATCTTACCCTCGTCGAGAATTTGCAGCAGAATATTCATAACGTCGGGGTGAGCCTTTTCGATCTCGTCAAAAAGTATAACGGAGTAGGGCTTTCTGCGCACGCGCTCGGTGAGCTGACCTGCCTCATCGTAGCCAACATATCCGGGGGGCGAGCCTATGATCTTGGACACGCTGTGCTTCTCCATGTACTCCGACATATCAAGCCTTATAAGCGGGTCTACCGTGTCGAACATTTCCTTTGCGAGAACCCGTACAAGCTCGGTTTTACCCACGCCGGTAGGACCCACAAAAATAAATGAAGCGGGACGGCGGCGCTCGGTGAGCTGAACGCGGGTGCGCTTTATCGCCTTTGCCACAAGCGCGCAGGCTTCGTCCTGACCTATAACCTTTGACTTAAGGCTGTCCTCCAGTTTGCCGATACGCTTGAACTCGGTCTCCTGTATCTTGCTGGCGGGGATACCCGTCCACATCTCAATGACCTTGGAGAGATCCTCAAGGGTCACGCAAATGTTCTCCGCCTTATCCTTAAGCTCAGCTATCTTGCCCTCGGTCTGTGCGATCTGCGTCTTTATCTGCGCGAGCCGCTCGTAGTCGATGGCGGTAGCCTCGGAAAGCTCGGCTTCCTCCTTTTTCAGCTTTTCAAGGGATTTTTTGAGATTTTCGTATTCGGTAATGCTCTCGTTTTCAAGGCTGGCGCAGGCGCACGCCTCGTCGAGCAGGTCTATCGCCTTGTCGGGCAGGAATCTGTCGTTAATATAGCGCTCGGACAGCACCGCGCACATTCTCGCTAGCTCGGGGGACACCTTTACCTTGTGGTGATTCTCGTAGTACTCCTTTATGCCGTTCAGCAGCTCTATGGTCTCATCGATGGTCGGCTCGTTCACCGTTACGGGCTGGAAACGACGCTCCAGCGCGCTGTCCTTTTCGATATGCTTCCTGTACTCCGCAAAGGTGGTCGCGCCGATGACCTGTAACTCCCCGCGGGACAGCGCGGGCTTGAACATATTCGCCGCGTTCATGGTTCCCTCGGAGTCGCCGCCCGTGCCTACCAGATTGTGCACCTCGTCCACAAACAGCATAACATTTCCCGCGTTTTTCACCTCGTCGATAAGGGATTTTACGCGGCTCTCAAACTGCCCTCTGAACTGTGTCCCCGCCACCAGCGCGGTTAGGTCGAGAAGATACAGCTCCTTTCCCTGCAGGCGGAACGGCACGTCGCCGCTCGCGAGCTTAAGAGCTATACCCTCCGCGATAGCGGTCTTGCCCACGCCCGGCTCGCCTATAAGACAGGGATTGTTCTTGGTGCGGCGGGAAAGAATTTGCAGCACGCGGTATATCTCCTTTTCCCTGCCCACTATGCGGTCTATCTCGCCGTCGAGAGCGCGCTTGGTGAGATTGGTGCAGTAGGTCTCCAGGCAGCGGCGCTTTTTGTCGGTCTTTTCGCTTTTTTTGCGGGAACGTCTGTCGGAGCTCTCCTCCGGCTCATCGCTGTTTTTGGGGGAGTCCTTAGAGCTGTCCATGCCGCCGAACAGATTTTTCAAGAAGTCGGGAACCGTTCCCGCGCCGCCGCGCTCAAACAGGGATTCCTCTTCCTTGGTTTCGGAAGCCGTGTTCTTATCATCTTCCCCCTCGGAGCCTCCCTGTGATTCAAAGCCCAGCTTTGAAAGAAGCTCGTCGTCGATACCGCCGTTATCCAGCATCGAATCGCAGGCGTTCTCGAAATCCTCCTCCGAGATACCCATCTGCGAAAGATATTCGCTTGCCTGCGGCAGACCCATTTCCTTGGCGCAGGCAAGGCAAAGACCCTCGTTCTTTCTCTCCGTTCCGCTTATTGCGGAAATGAACATAACCGCGGGGCGCTTTTTGCATCTTGTACACATCATCATTTTGATCACCTATCTTTCTCACTTAGTCATATCAAGAAATTCAGAAAATCGAAATCATAAAAGATATCGAAAATTAACGTTGAATTTATCGTCATTTCATTGAAGAACATTATATTTCCGCCGCTCAAGGACACCAGCAGGCGCACGCCTATACAGATGATAAATACCGTGATAAGCCCCTCCAGCAGCCCCGCTATTCCACCCACGAAAGCGTTGAAGCCGCCGAGAACGGGAATTTTATTCACCGCCTTGAGCGCCACCGCGATAACTCCAAGCAGCACCGATACCACCAGAAAGATCACGATAAATATTATCGTATTCGCCGCCATCTTGAAATATGGCTCAATTATGCCGTTTATTATCGCGTCCTTTACGGAAGCGGAGCCATCCGCCATTTTTATTACGACATTGCGCACCGCGGGAACGCTGCCGCTCGCTATGCTGTCGGAAATATCCCCGAAAACAAAGGGCACGGCGCTGCCGATCTTATCCGTATATTCCAGGAACCCCGAAAAGAAGTCGGAGCTTTGGGCGCTTACCGCCAGATACTGAGCCACCGCCAGCTTTCCGAGTCCGTGCTGCTCTATCTCCGCCATGGTGAATTCCGCGGTCTTGCCGCTCACACTGCTGAAATCCGTTCCCGCGGGTATCCCGAACAGCGACAGGTCGACCGAGGATATCCCCGTTTTGCTGAGATCCATATCCGAAAGGTCTATCACAGCCTTGTTCGTACCCGCGTAATCTATCCGGTAGACAGAGGCGTGCTCCCCCGAGATCATCACCATATCATAGTCCACATGGGACATTCCGCTCAGCGTCGCTCCGCCCATAGCTGCGTCGAGCTGCTCGTCAACGGCGCTTTCCAGCGGCTGTTCTACGGCGGCTCCATAGATCGCATCGGTGATAGGCTCGCTAAATGTCATTGCGCAGAAGAACGCGACGAATACCGCCACAAATCCCACTATAACGCTGGCGAAGCCTTTTTTAGCCCCCGCAAAGGTCATACCCGCTATGACCGCTATTATTATCACATCATATATTACGGCAAATTGTGTTCCCATAATTCTCCTTTCAAATGTCAGAGCGTCACAGCGCCTGCCGCTGTACCGAATTATATCCCAGCAGATACGCGTTTGAGCCGATGATCTTCACATCGCCGTAAACGTCGTCCAGCTCGTATTCCTTTATCCCCATCAGCGAGGAATCGTAGACCTTTAGCCTGTTGCCTGTCAGCAGGTAAAGTCTCCCGCCGCTTACGTCAAAGGCGGTTATCCTGTCGGGCGTTAGCGAGAACTCCGCGGCAAGCTCCTCATTGTACGCTACCACCGTTTCGCCGTTGAAGCCCGAATCGTTGAATATCACCGCCCTCAGCCCGTCCGTTTCGGGTATCCCGAATATGGACTTTGTGAAGGTGTTCCGTGCCGTGATCTCACCGCTTTCGCTGTCAAGCAGCAGCGCGCCGTCCTCCGTCACGACATATATGCCCTCGGGAGTGTATTGCAGCGAGTAGGTCACGCTGCTGCCCGTTTCGGTCTGCCATATCGCGCTCTCGGCGTTGTTCAGATCGAAGCGCATTACGCTTAAGCGAAGCTCTCCGCCCTTTTCGCCTATCACCGACACGAATATGCTGCCGTCGTTGTCCGAAAAACAGACCTGCATTATTTTATTTTCGGGAGAAGCCCAGCGGAATATCTGCCTGCCCTCTCCGTTGAAAACGTAAAGATAGTTTGAATACCTCGAGGAGGTTGTGACCACCGCGCAGCGCTCGACGTTGCCGATGCTCCCGAATACTATGGTATCGTCGAGAACGCTTGAATATACCTCGGCGGCGCGGGAGTAAAACTTAAATCCCTTGCCGTTTCTGTCATATATCATCACTCTTCTGGAGTTGGAATCCGACACGGGGTTCTGAAAGCCGTGCTGAATACTGGCGATATTCGCTCCGTCGGAATTGTAGGTATACAAATATGTATCGGTCATAAGGTAAAAATTATCCCCCAGCTCGTCCATAACGTATTCCGTACTTCCCGGCAGCGCCACGGGGAATCCCCCCGAGCCTACCTCCAGCGCCGCGTCCTTGAAAGGAGAGATCAGCCTGTCCCAGTTCACCGCGATAAGTATTACCACCAGCACCGCCAGCAGCGCGACGCCCATCCTAAGATAAAGACTTCGCCGCTTCGTCTTTTTGCGGAATTTATTTATATCATTCCTGTCGTCCATCTTCCCCTCCAATCTCCCCTATTATCAATAGAACACCTCGTTGAGATACAGCCCCTCGGGCGGGAGCGTTACCCCGCACAGGGCTCTGTCGCCGCTTTCGAGCGCTTTAAGTATATCCTGCTCGGTGCGCCGCCCCTCGCTTATATAAAGCAGTGTTCCCGCCGCTATTCTCACCATATTATACAGAAATCCGTTTCCTCTTACGCGAATCTCGCAGATGTCCCCGCGCTCGGTCACCTCCATATCATAGATAGTCCGCACGGTGGACTTTACCCGTCCCTTGCATTCCGCGCGGCAGAACGCCGCGAAATCATGCTCTCCCACCAGCAGCCGCGCGGCGCGGTTCATTGTATCCACGTCCGGCTTATAAGGGTAATGATAGGCGAGCTTTTGCAGGAACACGTCCCGCTGCGGTTTGGTGCTCAACATATACACATACTCCTTGCCCCTTGCGCAGTAGCGCGCGTGGAAATCCTCCTCCGCCTCCTCGCAGGACAGCACCGCGATATCCCGCGGCAGCAGCGTGTTCATTCCCTTTATAAACCCCTCGCAGGGGATCGCGCTGTCAATATGCACGTTAAAGCAGAACCTCCGCGCGTGGACTCCCGCGTCCGTCCGCGAGCACCCGTACACCGTGGGAGGCTCCGTTTTCAGCAGCTTTCCCAGCGCCCTTTCCACTACCTCCTGCACGGTCACCGCGTTATCCTGCCGCTGAAACCCGTGATACTCCGCGCCATTATAGGCGATAAACACTTTAAGATTTCTCATCTTAGCCCCTTATTTAAAAGAATTTTCCGCACCGCGCGAACGCTTTGCGTGCGCGCCCGCCCGCTGTAAACGCTCCGGTCCGCTTCGCTCCACTGCGCTTGTG